>JAKJEN010000050.1 GCA_022705405.1 Planctomycetota bacterium
TGAATCGGGTGATCCGTCATAAATTGATCGTCTTGCGGGATGGTATTGGCAATAATGGCAGCATTGAAGCGGCTTCCGTCCATCAGGCCGGGCAAATATTTGAGTTTGCCTGCTTGAAACATATCTACCGTAATACTGTACTTGATATTCTGGAATGTCGGTTCCTGCGCAACCGTCTGTATGGCCGCCATCGTGCTGCTGATGAGCGGAAGAGGGGCCTCTAACGAGGTGAGGATCGCAATAGTGACCAATTGGTTGTTCGCACCAAGCGTACGCAGCCGTCGGGCGGAGATATTTGGGAGATATCGATATTCTCTCGCGGCTTGCTGGACACGCATAACCGTTTTTTCAGAGATTCTGCGGTCTGCGTATCGATTATTGAGAACCGATGAGATCGTCGCTATTGACAGATTGAGCTGTTTTGAAAGCTCCGTAATTGTCACACATTGTTTTGATTCTTTGGCCAAAATATTGCTAAACCCTTTTTTCTTTTATTATAACACATGGGGAAAAAGTTTTTCAAGTAAAAAATAAAAATCAAAAAAAGAGTATGTCCTATAAAA
Organism: Planctomycetota bacterium; assembly: GCA_022705405.1. GTDB lineage: Bacteria > Planctomycetota > Phycisphaerae > Sedimentisphaerales > Anaerohalosphaeraceae > JAHDQI01. The sequence continues at coordinate 564 of JAKJEN010000050.1, forward strand.
TATGCAATTGTAAGTACTTAATTTATAAAAATATAGGGATATTATAAAAAAATGAACAAATTTTAATTGACAGAAAAAACGTTTATGCTATAATCGTACTCATAAGCAGGTTATTCTGAAATTTTTTGCCGTAAGGATTCAAGACGGAGTAGAAAAAATGGCTTTATCCTGCAATTACAAGACAAAAGCCGACACCTATGGAGGATTCATTCTTTGTTTGCCGTTTGATGCAGCAAGTCATTTTGTCCGGTTTATGTATCCGACGAAAAAATTATTTCTGAAAAAATTGAGGGTACCCTGTTGTTCGGCAAGCGGGCCGTTTATTCGAGGGTCATTTTGTTTCCGAGGCAATACTATGAAAAAAGACAGGAAATATGGGTTTACGCTGATTGAGCTTTTGGTGGTGATTGCAATTATTGCTTCGCTTTTAGCAATCCTGACGCCGGCATTGCGAAAGGCAAAGGATCACGCCAAACGGGTTATATGCGTCAGCAATCAGCACGGGATAGCCATCGGGGCATTGGCCTATATGAGCGATAATAAGAATCATTTTATGTACCAGCACCCCAAAAACGAATATGCAGTCCCTAACGCAAGGACGAGCGGAAGACAAAATTGGATCACCCGGATATGGCCTTATATCAGCGGCAGCAAAGATTCTTTTAAATGTCCTGCAAATAAATGGCGTCATGAAGATGATTCTGCATCGCTGACCTGGAAACCAACCGTTGAAGAAGAATATTCGTATGTGGCCAACGGAGTCATTACCTACTACGGCAGACTTCAATATACGCCGGCAGCCAGTTTAGTCGCTTTTTATGATGATTATGATAATCAGAACGCGGCGATACTGAGGCCTCATTATGAAGGAGATTTGCAGCCGGGCGGCGTGATCAGGCCGGGCAGCAACGGGTGGGTAGGGTGGATGCGATATGCGGATGGCACTTTGCTGAGCAAAATGCCGCACGAAGGGCGAGTCAACGCTTTTCTTGACGGACATGCCAATTGGTATCCTGAAAAGGCCCTGACAAGCAAGAAATATGGTCTTTTGATTAATGGACTGGACACTTATGAACCCGAGGGGGGCAATTATGGAGACCGAAATCGGTGGGGTGTTGCGATTGTCAAGTAATTATGCGCTCTTAATGATGTGCAAAATCGAAGTTTTCGAAAGCAAGGAAAACAGGAATCATAGAAACGGCAGGAAATTGCATGAAACGTTTGCGGGATATGACAAAAGAACGGTCCCTGAGGGGATTTGAGAAAGGAAGGGTTGTATGATGAAAACATGGGTAAGTCTGATAATTTTAGGGTTGTTTGTAATTGCTGCGCAAACTCCGGCGGCCTTGATTCATCATTGGAAACTGGATGAATCAGAGCTGACCTGGAACGGCTCTGTTTGGGTAGGAGTAATAGATTCTGTAGGAGGCAATCCGACTGGCGAACTGTGGGGATATTCTGCCGCGGATCCGGTGAATACAACTGTGTTCAACCAGGTCGGCCCACATGGTTCAAGCGACATGGCCTATAATTTTATAGAGCCGTCAGGCATAAGCGGTGTTAATACAAACAATAAAACAGCAGTGCCTGAAACCGGAGATTTTACGATCCTTGTTCAAATGAAGACAGTAAATCTTCAATCCGCTCAGGGACATCTATTTTCCAACAATAACGGCCAGTCAAATCGATGCAACCTGTACGTGCACAATGGCGCTTTGATGTGGTTCCATAACGGAGGAGTGAGTCTGCAAGAGTCCGATTCACCGATATTCGACGGTCTGTGGCACGAGGTCGGCATCAGCCGACAGGGCGATCATTTTTATCTGCTTAGAGACGGGTTTGTAGTGGACAGCCAGACCACAGGGAGCAGTAATGTCCCCATCAGCCAGGCGCAGAATTGGTGCATTGGCAGACAAAGGTCTTTTGCGGGCGATTATGACGGCTTGATTGGCGATGTAAAAATCTATAATCAGGTTTATACCCAAGTAATTAAAACCCGGACCTTTGATCCGATTCCAGCCAATCAAACAATAGACGTGGATACAGAGATCACCCTGCAATGGAATACGGCCTTGGATCCGGCCAATCCCCTTCAGCCCAATCCGGCTGTCACAAAACATTATCTTTACATAAATACGGAACCGAACTTTGTTGATACGACGCCGATTTCAATCGCCGCTACGGGCGCCACCGATTCCTATCCGGTTGACCTGCTGATGGATAAGACCTACTATTGGCGGGTGGATGAGAGTATTTACGATACGGCTGCCGGCGATCCGAATACAGTAAAAGGTTTTATTTGGTCCTTTGAGACCCAAAAAAGTGTGCCGGTTATTATAGAGCAGCCGGATAAATTTGTGCTGGCGGATGCCGGACAGGCGGCTGATATTACTGTCGATGTCCAGAGTCTTTCTCCGGCGTATTACACCTGGTACAAGTCGGCGGATAATGCCAATAACACCCCGATTGATGATATTGTCGTGGGCGGTCCGACCCTGGACGGCAATAGACTGACCATAGAGAATGTGCAGATTGACGACGAGGGGTTTTATTATTGCAAAATCGTTAATGCGACGGGCGAACAGTCTGCGGTCTTTTCCAATACCTCCATCTTCCGTATAAAAAAACTATTGGGCCATTGGCCGCTGGATGGAAACCCCAACGACGAAAGCGGCAATGGAAACCACGGAACCCTGCTGGGCACATTCAGCGGGCAGCCGATCTGGGAAGTCGGGATTGACGGACAGGCGCTGAATGCCTACGGTACCATCTATATCGAAATTCCCAACGAATCCTTCTTTGACCGCTATGATACGATGACGGTTTCCGCCTGGGTTAAGGGAACTGATTTTGGCGAATGGAGCGCATTTGTCAGCAAGCACGCATCGATTACGGGGTGGGAGTTAGTCAAACACGGCCAACCGGATGCAGCCGGTTTCATCGTGCGTCGAGGCGCGGACTACCTGCGCTATGAAAATCTGCTCGGAATAAAGAACATTGAAGATGGCAACTGGCATCTGGTCACGGGCATTCTCAACGGGATAACCGGCCAAAGACAACTGTATGTCGACGGTTTGCTGGAGGCCTCTGCGTCCTATGATTATACCCGGATGCAAAACGGCGGCGATGCGCCGGTGCGAATAGCGGTAACTCAGTTTGATACTTCGCTGGGTTCCCCTGTTAAGGGTTTGATTGATGATGTGAAGATTTACAACTACCCAATGGATCCGTTAGAGATTGCTCAGGAATATACGTCGATAAGCGGTATGCCGGTTTGTCTGACGCCGTCATCCTGGGACTTTAATGGAGACTGCAAGGTGGATCTGGAAGATTTTGCCGACTTTGCGACGAACTGGCTGGAATGCGGTCTTGTGCCGGTTTCGAAATGTCCGTAAAGAAATAGAGGGGAACCTGAACGGCCGGTCTGAAAGGACCGGCCTATTATTCCAAAATAAGAAATCCGGAGGTCAATATGAAAAAAGAATCTATTACTGTTTTATCGCTTTTGCTGATCGTCTCGTTCTGTTCAGCGGATCTGATCCACCATTGGAAATTGGATGAGTCATCGTTAACCTGGAATGGTTCTACGTGGGGGGATATTATTGATTCTGTGCCCGGCAATCCTTTGGGCTTATTGTGGGGATATTCGGAAACAGACCCAATAACCACCACGGTTATCAACCAGCCCGGCGTGCCCCTTTATCCGGCGGACCGCGCTTACAACTTTACAGAACAAATTTCAGCGATCAGCGCGGCTTTTTTAAACAACAACACAGCAGTGCCTGCAAGCGGCGATTTTACGGCGCTGGTCTGGATGAAAACAAACCAACTCCATTCCGGAACCAATAAGGAGGGACATCTGTTTTCCAATAATAACGGCCAGGCCGGTCGGGCGAGTTTATATCTGCATAACGGCGCTTTGCGATGGTTCCATAACGGCGGAATTTCACTGGCTGATGAGACATTAGATAAAGAGTCGCTTTTTGACGACAACTGGCATGAAGTCGGCATTTCCCGCAAAGGCAATCAATTTGTTCTTTTGCGCGATGGCCGGGTGGTAGCAAGCGGCTACGCTTCCGGCGCCGCGACGTTCAGCACAAATACATCGTGGATGATCGGCAGAGCGAGGTCTTATAGCGGCGATTATGACGGGTATGTAGCGGACGTCAAGGTCTATAATACAGATTACAGTCTGATCTCGGATCGAGCATGGGATCCGGCTCCGGCCAATGCGGCTCTTGATGTGCCTACAAGCGTTGCCCTGGAATGGAATACGGCGATGGATCCGAACTATCCGAGTCTGGTAAACGCGGATATCACCAAACACTATTTGTACCTTGTGGATACGGAGCCGAATTTTGCTGATGTATCTCCGATTGTTATTGGAGCAGGAAGTCCGCCGGATGCGTCTGTGTATTATCCAATTACGCTCCAGAAAGATAAGACTTATTACTGGCGCGTCGATGAAAGCGTCCGGGATTCGGGCGTCTCTGATCCCAATACAATCCGCGGCTTTGTATGGTCCTTTTCAACGATCAAGAGCGTTCCGGTGATTACCAGCCAGCCGGACGATGTTCTTCTGACTGCCGTTAATGAAACGGCGGAGTTTGTCATTCAGGTTTCAAGCATCACCCAGGAAACCTATTCTTGGTATAAGTCAGCGGATAATGCCAATAACACGCCGAATGACGATATAGCCGTCGGGACAAATTCGGACACGCTTATTCTGAGTAATGCTTCCTCGAGTGATGAAGGATATTACTACTGTAAAGTTTCCAATAGCGGCGGCGCTGTATATTCCAATGTCGTCAGATTGGCAATCAGCCGAACTGTGGCGCATTGGACGCTGGATCAGGACGATTATGTCGGCGGACAATATTTGGACACAAGCGGAGACGGCCGTCATGCTATTCCAGACGGCACGCCGAGCTTTGTAACGGGACAACTGGGAGAGGGCGTAAATATTCAGCCCCAAACCAACGGTTGGGCCTCCGCAGGAAACTGGAATCCTTCTGAACTCTCCGATCAGATGTCGGTAAGTTTCTGGCTTAAATGGGCCGGTAAAAACGGCACTTGGCAGACCTTTGTGGCCAAACGCGCCAGCGGCGCATGGAATAATACCAATGTAGCCTGGCAAGTTTCTACGCAAAACAATCTTCCTGTTCTGCGTCTGGAAAGTCCCAATACGCTTATAGAAGTGGTTGATAGTCTGGTAGAGGGCCAGTGGCAGCATATCGTGATGACCTTTAATGGCACAACAGGCCGATTGTATATCAACGGCGAAATTCGCGCTGCCGCCAACTTTATATGCGGGAATGCCTTAGATGCCCCCGTTATGATAGGGGTTGCAAACCCGGACGGAGAGTATCCATTAAACGGCATTTTGGACGATGTGAAGATATTCAACTATGCCTTAAGCGACAGGGAAGTGGCTGTTATGTACACCACTGATGATCCTACAAAAACGGTTTGTGTGCCTTCGATGAGACCGGATGCAAAGTATGACCGTAATGGCGATTGCAAAGTAGATCTCTATGATTTTATTGAGTTGGCCGGAGAATGGCTGGATTGCGGGCTCTTTCCTCAAAGCGCCTGTTATTAAAAAGTATGGATCTTGCTCGGACGGTTCGGGCCGTGTGAAACAGGCCTGAACCTCCGAGGTTTCAATTGGCTTTGCGGCTTGCAGAAAAAAGTAAGAACGCCTGGAGATTTGACTTTGAAAGTTGGCGGAAAGCAAGAAAGCCCGCAAAAAGGGTCAGATGGGTATGAAATGGAAATAGTATAGATCGCGAGTGTGTGTATTGTTATTTTCGTAATGTAAACTATTTTTAACTTGTTTTGGAGGATTGGAAAATGAAAAAAGTAATGTGGTTGGTATTGGTTGGACTGATGGGAACAGCCGGCATGACAAATGCAGATTTAATCCATCATTGGGCGTTAGATGAGACGTCATTGGCATGGAATGGCTCTGTTTGGGTGGATGTTTATGATTCGATATCCGGCAATCCTGTGGGTCAGTTATGGGGTTATGGGGCGGCAGACCCTGTAAATGCCGATGTTATCGGTCAGCCAGGCGTACCTCTTTATCCGGGAGATACAGCATACAACTTTACTGAGCCGTCGGGGATTAGCGGCGTTTTCCTTAACAATAAGACCCCGTTGCCGGCCAATGGCGATTTTACAGTAAAAGTATGGATGAAAACGACCAATCTGCATACCGTGCAGGGGCACCTGTTTTCCAACAATAATAACCAGGCCGGCCGGGCCAATTTATATCTGCTGAATGGCGCCCTGGGCTGGTTCCATAATGGCGGAGTATCTATTGTAGACGCCACCGATGATAAAGGATCAATTTTTGATGGCAACTGGCATGAAGTCGGCATAGCGAGACAGGGAGACCGTTTTGATCTTTTACGGGATGGCATAGTGGTTGCTTCGGCTAACAGTTCCGTTGCGTTCGCCGCTACGGAGTCCTGGATGATCGGCAGAGGTCGTTCCTATGGCGGCGATTATGATGGCTTTATTGCAGATGTTAAAGTGTACGACCATTACATCCCTGAGCCGGCGTCGCTGCTGCTGCTCGGACTTGGGGCATTTGCTCTGCGCAAGGGAAAAACGGCGTAAATAGCGCGCGATGGTACGGCGGTACAAGTAACCAACTGGAGTATTCTGATTGCGGAATCCGGAATGGGGCGGCGCTGTTTAAAAAGCCGCCCCATTATAGTATTTGGCGGGCGATTCAGAAGCCCGTTTTTTAGGCATTGAGACTTCAGATCTTAGCAACTTTTTAGGAAAGGAAACTGGCAATGAAAAAACGATTTATCGGTTGCTGGATCTCTGTTCTGCTTTCAACTTCCTATGCAGAGAAGGCGGGAAACCTCTCCCCTTTACATGAAGCCGTATATATAGATCCCAGTCCAGTGGTTTTGGAGTGGGTTGCTCCTTCGAATCCGCCGGCACAAATCATACGTTACGATGTTTATTTTGGCACGGATCCGGCGATAGTTGGAAATTTTTCAAGTTCGGCCGCCTGTATTGGGTCGGTATTCGACCTCGATTGTCTTGAGTGGAACGTTGGGAATCTTAATTATCATACTGCCTATTATTGGCGTATAGATACAGTCTGCAACGGCGGCATCATTGAATATGGTACGGTATGGAATTTCACAACAGAGTATATCGATATTCCCGGTGTAGTAATTGACGCAAGTCCAAATCCTGCAGCAACGTATTTTGGTTCTCCAAGTATCGCCAAATTGCCGAATGAAACCTATGTGGCCTCACATGATATTTTCGGCTCTTCTAAAAATATCACAGATATTTTTGAATCCAAAAATAAAGGTCGGACCTGGAAAAAAATCAGTCGAATTACAGGGCAGTGGTGGTCTACAATCTTTTACCATAACGGCGCCTTATATATCATGGGCACCAGTGCAGAATACGGTAAATGTTTTATCCGAAAATCAACGGATGGGGGATATTCCTGGACCAATCCGACAAATCAAACGAACGGGATTTTGATTAATGATTCTCCGTATCACACGTCGTCAGTTCCTGTAGTGGTTCACAATGGCCGGATCTGGCGGGCCATGGAAGATGCCAAAGACCCAGGGGGATGGGGAGACCATTTTCGAGCTTTTATGATGAGTGCAGACGCGGGAAGCGATTTGCTAAACGCTGACAGTTGGCTTCTGACAAATCGCCTTTCTCATGACAGAACAAATTGGATCGGCACAGGTTGGCTGGAAGGCAATGCTGTCGTAGATCCACAGGGCCGCATGATCAATATTCTGAGGGTCGATTATCCTGAGACAGCGGCCATAGTCCGAATATCTGCAGATGGAACGACAGCTTCGTTTGATCCTGTACATGATTTTATTCATTTTTACGGCGGAGCTGCAAAATTTACCATTCGATACGATTCTGAAAGCGGCCGATATTGGTCTTTGGTTAACAAGCAGGCCGATCCGACTGCTTTTCGTAATCGGGTGGCGCTGGTTTCTTCTGCAGATTTACGAAACTGGATTGTCGAGGACATAATCCTTGAACACCCGGAAGCCAATTATCATGCATGGCAGTATATCGACTGGCTGATAGAGGATAACGATCTAATCTTTGTTTCTCGAACGGCCTATGACACGGGCCTTGGCGGCGGAGCGCACAACGCTCATGACGCCAACTTTATGACATTTCATCGGATAATTAACTTTCGCGGGCCCCGGGCTCCTTCGTTTGATCTTTATCCGCAAGACCAGGAAATTACTCTGGGGCAAACAGCGACGTTTACGGCGGTTGCTCATAAGGATATTTCAGATTTTCAGTGGTTCAAAGAAGAGATTGGGGGAGATATAGAACTGCTCCATGGCGGGGATGGCAGAATTATCATTGTTTCCGATTCTCAACAGACGACCCTGACAATCAGTAATATCCAATCGACAGATCTCGGCAATTATTATTGCATCGCAACGAATCTTGCAGGTTCTACCGTTTCTCCAAAAGCAAAACTGACGGTTTATGAGCGAAAATTATTGGGGCGCTGGAAACTCGACGAAACGACTTTATCTTGGAATGGTTCGGTGTATGCGGGCGTCAGAGATTCTATTACTGAAACTGAAGGGGTTCTCTATGGGTATAACGCTTCGGACGCCGCTTTTGTAAACGCAAATGTTATTAATCAGCCGGGGCCGACAGGAAAACCGGCTGATAAAGCCTATGATTTTGCAGTGGACAGCGGCATCAGCGGAGTCAATACTCTTCGGACCGACGTGGTACCGGAAACAGGCGATTTCACAATCCTTGTATGGATGAAAACATCCAATAAGCACACAGCTCAGGGACATTTATTTTCAAATAATAACGGCCAGCCAAACCGGTGCAATCTGTATTTGACAAACGGAGCATTGGGATGGTTTCACAATGGAGGGCAGACCCTTTCGGAAGCAAATTCGCCGATATTTGACGGCAACTGGCATGAAGTCGGCGTAGCCCGAAGCGGTTCCAACTGGTATCTGCTGCGAGACGGCAACAGCGTGGCTTCCGGCATCGCCTCAGGCGCTGTCAGCCAGGCGGAATGGATGATTGGCAGAATGCGCAAGTACGATGGCGATTATGAGGGCCAGATCGGCGAGGTCAAAGTCTATAATTTCTGTATTTTGGATAAGTGGGATCTAAACAAAGACGGCATAGTGAATCTAAGCGATTTCTGCATTCTTTCACAGAATTGGCTTAGCATTGAATGTGAGGCCTGCAAAGGGGCGGATCCTTCGCTGGATGGGTCGGTCCTCATGGATGATTTGATCTTTATTACAAGACAGTGGCTTCAATAATATCTGCAAATTGCAATAATAGAGATCAAAAGCAATTAATCATCATAACTTTTTATGGAGTTAGAGCATTCGCTGTACAGGATGTAAGACAGGATCGTACATATCGAGATTTATCTCAATCGCCTGTTGACAGAGTTTGAATAAGTTCCCGCGTTAGTCTATGAGGAAATCTGAAATGGTGCAGCTATGTAGGATGGTAAGGGTTTGCCGTAGGAAGCAGATAATAATATTATTTCTTTCCGGCATACAGGCAATGATTCATGCCTCTTCGGCCGCGACCCTGAATATTAACAATAGCGTGCAAATATACAACAGCCTAAGCGATACGATTGTCAGTATGGCCGGTCGATCAGAGTTGCATCTGACCCATACCGCCGCCCCTATGTCTGGATGTCAAATTAATCTGACCTCATTTGATTCATGGTTATTTTTGGACGCTATCAAGCCGTCTGTGGTTGCTGCCGAGTATCTTGGGCAGATTCAAGTTTGTGGTCAGCCGGCGGACCTGGATGTCAATATTCGGATTGTTCAGTACGGAAAAGGCGCCGTTGTGATACCACATAGCCCCCAGTACCAGCCGCTCCAGGTTTTCGACGGAGTCTGTTTTTCAGGCGATTCGAAGAAACTGGGGCTTTACACCTGCTATCGAGACGATCAATTGGGACAGTTCAATAACGCCGTCCGTTCTTTTAAGCTTAAACACGGTTATATGGCCGCATTTGCCCAGGAATCGAATGGAACTGGGATCAGTCGGATTTATATTGCCAAAGACAGCGATCTTCAGATCGGCATGATGCCTCCTGAATTGAACAATACAGTTTCCTTTATACGCGTTTTTCCTTGGCGATGGACAGTTCAAAAGGGCTGGTCCGGAGGCGACAATAAAGACGCGACAACTCTGAATTGTGCCTGGCGGTATAATTGGAACAACACCGCTGAATCCACATTGGATGTGGAATATGTGCCGATGCGGCATAATCGGTACTGGAATAGTTATGAAAATATCAACAATAAAATGAATTCTACTCATGTGCTTGGATTTAATGAACCGGAAGTGGAAGGCAAAAACTTTATGACTGTAAATGAGGTCATTTCACAGTGGCCGAATTTATTGGAATCCGGTTTGCGTCTGGGATCGCCGGTTACCACCGATGGCAACCTCGGATGGCTGTACGAGTTCATCGATCAGGCAGATGCCTTGAACTATCGTGTGGATTTTGTTGCGGTGCATTATTATAAAAATAATTGGTCTGCCGATCAGATGTATAACTGGCTGTATGCGATTTATAAGCGAACAGGGCGCCCGCTCTGGATCACAGAGTGGAATAACGGCTGCGACTGGACTAAACCGGATCCGACTTATCGGCAAAATGCCGATAAAATCAGGGAATTGCTGAACATGATGGCTCATTCTCCCTTTGTTGAACGGTATGCAATTTATCAGTGGTGCGATAACCGGGAATTGATCCGCCCGGATGGCGGTTTGACACCGGCCGGAATCGTTTACCGAGATCATGTCAGCCCGATAGCCAACGTAATGAATCCCAATAAAACATATATCGGCTATTACCGGCTGGATGAGACCCAGGGTACAACAGCAGCGGATTTGTCTGGAAATCAGATGCACGCCGCTTTGAAAAATGGCTTATCGTTTGACAAAAATTCCGTTACCGGCAAAATAGGTTCCGGACTCTGCTTTGACGGGAAGGATGATTATATTCAATTGCCTGCTGGATTTGACGAATTTGACAACGGATTCTCAATTGCTTTATGGGCGAAGCCGACGGCTGTAAAAAATGGTGCGCGATTTATTGACTTTGGCGGCGGCGCTGACGGGAATAACATTATATTTACTCGTATAGGAACCACCGGTACGCTGGCCTTTCAGACCTTCAGCGGAAACTCAGACGGCAGTGCTGTAAGTGCGCCAAACGCCATTGATTTAGACGTATGGCAATTCCTTGCCGCGGCAGTTGACAATTTTGGCAATGTCAGAATTTATAAAAACGGCAAACTCATTCAAACCGGCGTTTCAGCAGCGCCGGCAAGCGTTCGCCGAACAAATAATTACATTGGCCGAAGCAATTCATCTTCAGACGCCTATTATCAGGGCGATTTAGATGATATCCATATCTTTAATTATGCACTCAGTGAAAATGAAATTTCGGCGCTTTACACAAATAGCGCATTTTCGAAAAACGATTGACCGAAGATTTATTATGCCGATGAATTCAGAATGAAAAAGAAAATTGTAGTACAGGAGATCAAAATGGCGACGAAGGGACGATTGCAAAATATTTTACTGATTTCAATTTTCTTTATGGTTTCCGCCGGTTTATCGGCCGATCGGACGCCGGGAACGGTAGTTTATTATTCTCCTGCTACAAGCGGCGTCTATATTGGCTCGCCGGGGATTGTTATTTTGCCGGATGGCGACTATATAGCCAAGTGCGATGAATTCGGCCCTAAGTCAACGGAAAATATCAGCAGCAAAACGCTTGTCTTCCGCTCAAAAGACAAAGGCATAACGTGGATGAAAATTGCAGAGTTAAAGGATATGTTCTGGGCGACCGTTTTTGTTCAAAATGATAATTTATATCTTCTCGGCAATCATAAACTATACGGCGATATTGTAATCAGCAAATCAAGCGACGGCGGCAGCAGCTGGACTTTCCCGAAGGATGAAAACACAGGCCGTCTGAAGACTGACGGCCAATATCATTGCGCTCCTGTGCCGATCATAGTGCACAATGGCAGAGTATGGCGCGCGATGGAGAAAATGGGCAGAAATAATGTCTGGGGCACTTTTCAGGCAGGAGTGATGAGTGCGCCGGTCGATTCAGATTTGCTCAAATCTGAAAATTGGCGATATACAAACTTTCTTCCGACGCCCGAGGGATCGACGATTCATCACTGGCTCGAAGGAAACACAGTACTGAATCCTGAAGGGCAAATCGTTAATATTCTGCGAAGCGGGTGCACAGGCGCCGTTGAAAAGGCGGTTGTTCTTAATGTAAGTTCAGACGGGCAGACCATCTCGATTGATCCTGAAAAGAGCACAATCGACATGCCCGGAGCAAGCGGTAAGAAATTCACCATACGATTTGACCCGGTAAGCAAACTCTATTGGGCAGTAGTGAATCCAATGCTGCCAGAGCACAATTACCCCGCCAATCCAGGAGAAATTCGGAATGCTATGGCCGTTATTTCTTCGCCCGATCTGAAAAATTGGGACATGCAGGCGGTAGTTCTATATCATCCGGATGTTAAAAAACACGCTTTCCAGTATCCAGACTGGGTATTCGATGGCGATGATATGATTGTGCTGTCGCGAACTGCGTATGATGATCCATTCAATGGGGCCAATAGTTTTCACAACGCCAATTATCTGACTTTTCACCGGATTGAAAACTTCCGCGATCTTGATTCGGCTGTCACGGAGAAAACAATGAAGCCGTGGAAAGATAAAGTTTTCCATCAGGAACAGCCGAACACGGCCGAAACAATTCAGAGCAAAGTCGGAAAAGTCCCTCCGATATCAGTCAAGGCCTCTCCTTTTGGCTTATCTGACGTTCGCTTGCTGGACGGTCCTTTTAAGGATGCAATGGATCGAAATGCAGCTTATTTACTGCTGCTTGAACCGGATCGATTCCTGGCCTGGTTTCGAAGGGAAGCCGGTCTGGAACCCAGGGGCAAAGTGTACGGCGGATGGGAAAGCCAGGGCGTTGCGGGCCAGATGCTGGGCCATTATCTATCCGCCTGCGCAATCATGTATGCAGCAAGCGGAGACAGTCGATTTAAAGAGCGAGTTGATTATATTGTTGAAGAATGGGCTTTGTGTCAGGATAAAAATGGAAAGGGTTATCTGGCCGCTTTTCCCAATGGAAAACAGGCATTTGAGGAAGTAAATCGCGGCCAAGTCCGATCCCAGGGATTCGATCTAAACGGACTCTGGGTGCCTTGGTACGTACTCCATAAAGAGATGGCGGGTTTGCGCGATGCGTTCTTCTACTGCGACAATAAGACGGCCCTGAAGGTGTGGATTGCTTTAGCAGACTGGTCTTTCCGCATTACAGAGAATCTGACGGACGAACAATTCCAAAGGATGCTCGATTGTGAACATGGCGGTATGAAAGAAGTATGCGTTGATTTGTATTCTATTGTGGGCGACAAAAAATATCTCGCTCTGGCGAAGCGGTTTACGCATAAAAAAGTGATGGATCCGCTCAGTCAGCATAAAGATATTTTGCCCGGCTTTCATGCCAATACGCAGATACCTAAATTGGTAGGAGCAGCGCGAGAATACGAATTGACCGGCGATAAATACTGTAAGACGATAGCTGAATTCTCCTGGGATACCATTGTTCGCCATCATACCTATGTAAACGGCGGCAACAGCGCCGGAGAGCATTTCGGCCCGGAAGACAAACTCAATGATCGATTGCATGAGACCACAGAGACTTGCAATACTTATAATATGCTTAAATTGACAGACCATTTGTTTACCTGGAAACCGTCTGCTCAATTAGGCGACTTTTACGAGCGAGCCCTCTTAAATCATATCCTGACCCATCAGCATCCTGTGACGGGAATGCTGATGTACAAGGGATTTTTGGATAAACCCGCCAGAAAGGGCTTCAGTACTCCGTTTGACTCATTTTTTTGTTGTGTGGGAACCGGCATGGAAAACCATGCCAAGTACGGCGGAGCGATTTACTATCACAACGAAAACACATTGTACGTCAACTTATTTATTGCCTCGCAGTTAGAATGGAGGCAAAAAGGCCTTACCATACGGCAGGAGACGAACTGGCCTTACAGCGATACCGTCCGATTAAATTTTAGCGGCAAGAAAACATCAGAGACGGCAGTGTTGATTCGCAAGCCATACTGGGCGGATGCAGTGTCTGTTTCTGTTAATCACGTCATCCAGGACAGCAAACCCGATCAAGACGGTTTTATTAGGATCAAACGGGACTTCCAGGAGGGCGATGTAGTTGAATTAAAAGCGCCGATGACCCTTCGAACCGAAAGTATGCCGGATAATCCAAACCGTATTGCTTTCTTTTATGGACCGACGTTGTTATGTGCGGATCTGAATGGCGATAAAACAGTTCCGATTTTAGTGGGCAGCCCTGCGGCGATTCCCAGCGCCTTTCAGCGTATAGAAAATAAACCTCTGGAATTTGTGTCCCAAGAGGGCGGAAAAGTTTTATCGGCGAATGGCTGGAAAGAAATCAAAGTTCGTCTGGCGCCTCTATTTGAGGTTGCTGACCAATGGTACAGCGTGTATATGGATGTCTATAGTGAAGCCCGATGGCAGAAGGAACAAAAAAAATAGCAGATTGTCATTGCTTGCTTTTAAGGCGGCAATCCGATGATTGTGCCCCAGGCAAATTGCCGACGCGGTGACGGATTAGCCGAAGGGGGCTTCTCAGATAGCCCTAACGTCGAGGGAGATCTGCAAGGGGACGATTGATTAAGGCGGTAAGACTTATATGAAACGTTATTCGTGGCGTTTTGCTCTGTTTAAAACGGCCGCCAAATGACATAATATATTATTTTATAAGGACTTGTTAAAATTGGGCCCGCAAGGATTCGAACCTTGGACCAAGGGATTATGAGTCCCCTGCTCTACCGCTGAGCTACGAGCCCGTCATCTTGCCAAAAACCTTGTAGCGAAGGCATTTCTGAACTCGACGAAAATCCCATAGTAGAGTAAATTACACAAGTTGTCAATAACTTGACCAAAACAGGACAGAAATGACCAACAAATATAATGCTCGATTGTTGCCTGTCTGCCGGGAGGATATCATCGCGGCCGGATGGGATCGCCCGGATATAATCCTCGTCACCGGCGATGCTTATGTTGACCATCCCGCATTCGGGGTCGCTTTGATTGGGCGCTGGCTGCAAAAACACGGTTTTCGCGTGGCTGTCCTCGATCAGCCGGACTGGCGGAGCGTGGAAACATTTCGCCAATTTGGGCCTCCGCGGCTGTTTTGGGCCATTACATCCGGATGCATCGATTCCCGGCTTGCTATGTATGCCTCGCTCGGTCATAAACGGAAAACCGACGACTACAGTCCCGGCGGCCGCACAGATCTGCGACCGGATAAACCTCTGGCAGTGTACGCGGCCAGATGCAGGGAGGCGTTCAAGGCGATCCCCATCATCCTCGGCGGGCTGGAAGCCAGTTTGCGGCGGTTGGTTCATTATGATTACATTGAGGATCGACTAAAGCGGTCTATCCTGACAAATGCCAAGGCTGACCTGCTGGTTTACGGGATGGCGGAAAGACAGATTCTCGAAATCGCAACACGTCTGAGCGTCGGAGAATGTGTGTCAGGGCTTACGGATATAGCCGGGGTTGCCTGGCGGGCGATCGGAGGACTTTGTCCGCCTCAGGAAGCGATCCGGCTGCCGTCTTTTGAAGATCTGCAAAAGAACATCGAATTATTTATGACCGCGCAGCTGGAATACCAGAAGCAGGCCTGGCCCGGCGGCCGGCCGGCGATTCAGTCACAGGGCGGCGAAAGCGTGGTAATCAATCCGCCGGCTCAGTCGCTTACAGAAGAACAAATGGATGCCTTGTACGATCTTCCGTTTACTCGAATCTGGCATCCCAAATATGATTCGCAAGGCGGGATTGCCGCCTTAAAACCTGTACAGTTCAGTATTACAACGCATCGCGGCTGTTTCGGCGGATGCAGTTTTTGCTCGATCTATTTCCATCAGGGCAAGGAGATTTCCAGCCGTTCAACAAGTTCGATACTCCGAGAAGCCGAGCTAATAGCCGCTCATCCTGACTTTAAGGGAACCATCCAGGATGTAGGCGGGCCTACTGCCAATATGTATGGGATGCGATGCGCAAATAAAAAAATGTGCCGACGGCCCAGTTGTATTCATCCGTCTATATGCAAACATCTTACGGCAGACCATCGACAGGCGATTAAACTTCTGCGGGCCCTCCTGAACTGGGCTGATAAACAAAAACGCAGAGTTCGACTGTATGTGGCCTCCGGGATTCGCCATGACCTGGCTCTTGTCAGTCAGGAGTATCTGTCTTTGCTGACAGGGCATTTTGTTGGCGGTCATCTTAAAGCGGCGCCTGAACATT
>JAKJEN010000051.1 GCA_022705405.1 Planctomycetota bacterium
GTCTTCGATCCGCAGCAATTCCTCGACTCGATCTTCCCGGCCCGCCCTGCGAAACGCCTCCTGTAATTTCAGCATGGAAAAGTTCTGCAGGGCCTGGTTGTTGAGGGATAAAAAAAGCGACAGCAGGGTCAAACCGGACAGCAGTAGAATGGATCCTGTCACATCACTCACGTTTACGTTTCCTTTCGGTTTCTGATTGACGAGGATAGTATACCGCGCCCCAGCCGTATTGTTCAGCGAAAGCCCGCCGGATCCTCGCTCAGATCGAAACTAATAACATCCGTAATCTTTGATCGGCCCAGATAGCGGGCGTGCATTCGGCTGAGGGCCGTATCATCCATAACGGCGATGTCGGCACAGGCGGCAGGAACTTCAAAGCGGCAAAGAACCTGGCGGATCAGTTTGCCGATTCGTGCGGTATTGATTGGGAAAGGTCTGGTTTCCACATGGATCCGGATTTCATAGTCCGGGTTGTTTCTGGAGGCGCTCATGGGGTCGCGTTATTCTGCGTTTTTTCTTCCGAAGCGGCGGGTTCCTGTTTGCCCTGTGCGGCCGGTTCTTCCTCCAGTTTGGGATAGGCGATCCGGCCGTGATGATGCGCTGCCAGCGCCTTGGACATACTGGCTTCAATCAGACTCATTTCCCGCAGGGTCAGATCGCAGTCGTCGAACTGGCCGTCCTGAAGGCGTTTCATCGCGATGCTGTGCACCAGGGCCTCGATTTTGGCCGGTCCCGGATCGCTCAGAGAACGGGCGGCGCTTTCAACGGCGTCAGCCAGCATGACGATGGCCGCTTCGCGGCTTCGCGGCTTGGGGCCGGGATAGCGGAATTCAATCTCGGAAACCTGGCTTTCGTGTTCGCCCTTCTTTTTTCTGGCCTCGTTATAGAAATATTCCATCAGGGTTGTGCCGTGATGAGTCTCGATAAACTGGCGCAGGATAGAAGGCAGACCGAACTCGCGGGCGATTTCCATTCCGTCATTGACGTGCCCAATGATAATTAACTTGCTCATGGCAGGCGACAACTGCTCATGGCGGCTGGTGGAGCCCATTTGATTTTCGACAAAATAGGAGGGTTTGTTGATCTTGCCGATATCGTGATAATACGATCCGACGCGGCAGAGCAGTCCGTTGGCCCCGATCGCCTCGGCGGCGTTTTCAGCAATCGAACCGATCAGCAGACTGTGGCTGAAGGTCCCCGGAGCGTCCATCGCCAGCTTTTTCAGAAGCGGCTGATTGGCGTCGCTGTAGTCCATCAGGGTCATACTGGTGGCAATGCCGAAGATTTTTTCGATGAACGGAAGAAAGGCCTGTATAAAGACGCCTACCAGAAAGGTCGCCCCGGCGGCGTATCCGGCATTGGCGCTGATCTGAACCCTGCTTTTTTGCTGGATCAGGCCCAGGCAGGCGGCCATCAGAAAGACGACAATGGATGCAAACATCGACACCTCGATCAGTTTGATCCGGGTGCGGATTTCACGAAGGCAGAAGCAGCAGGTCCAGACGCCGGCCATCATCGTCAGAAACAGTTCAAGGGTTCCCATCCGGCCGACGGAAAAACAGGCCATCAGGGCATAAAACAAAGAGACTTCCAGCGCAAAGCGCTGGTCAAAGACAATGGTTAAGATAATAGCCGCGGCGATGACGGTGCCGGTGGCCAGATAAATCACGCTTTCATGACCGATGGAAAAAAACCGATTGATTGCCAGCAAAAGCAGAAAAAGGACGGCCATCGTAAAAGATCGATTGGGCCGAGAAAGGATGCGGGGCTGATAGTGATGGATATAGAGCACCGCGCCCATCGTGATTAAAACTGCGGCGACGGCCATTGCCAAAATCTGCGGCCAGGGCTTCATCAGGCGCATATGGGAGGCCAGAAATTCCGGATGGTCGGTATCCAAGGCCAGCAGAAATATGATCCCGGTCATAAAGAAAACAAAGATCAGGATCATCAGAACGGCGTTTCCGTTGAACCATTTGCCCAAACCCCGAACGCGCTCGGTTGTAATATTGTTGCGCACTTGCCGACGGCGGGGGCTGACTTTCTTGTTTTTCCAAAACCCTGCCATATCTTATGCCCGCGTATCGTTTTGCTGATGTTTTTTTTGATCGTAGGCCTGTACGATATTATGCACAAGGTTGTGCCGCACAATATCCTCCTCGCCCAACTGCACAAATCCGATGCCCTCTATGCCCGAAAGGGTTTTGATCGCGTCGATCATGCCGCTGGTTTGCCCGCGTTCCAGATCGATCTGGGTGATATCGCCGGTGACGATCATCTTGGAGCCGCGGCCCAGTCGAGTCAGGAACATCAGCATCTGCGAGGGCGAGGTATTCTGCGCTTCATCGCAGATGATAGCGGCCTCATTGAGGGTACGGCCTCGCATAAACGCCAGAGGAATGATTTCGATGATATCCATCTCCATCAATTTTCGCATCTGGCCGAATTCCATCATATCTTCCAGACTGTCCAGCAGGGGCCGAAGATAGGGATTGACTTTGGCGTGCAGATCGCCGGGCAGAAAGCCCAGCCGTTCGCCAGCCTCGACTGCCGGACGAGCCAGAACCAGTTTACGGATCTGCTTTTTGCGAAGCATTGAAACGGCCACCGCTACGGCCAGATAGGTCTTTCCCGTGCCGGCCGGGCCGGTGCAGAAAGTCAGATCATTTCGGTGCATGGTCTTGATGTACTGCATCTGGCCTTTGGTAAACGGTTCAATCACGCCTTTGCTCGAATACACTTCGATGACTTCGTCCCGCTGCGGCCGCACCTGATTTTTGGACTGGTCCAGGATTTCCAATACATCTTTTCCATTTAGAGATCCGCGTTTGATAAGCCGTTTCTGCATGCGGTCCAGGATATCCGCCGCTTGCCGGATGCCGGCTTCAGATCCGGACAAAAAGACGGTTTCGTTGCGAGCCGTGATGCGAACATGCAATTCGTTTTGCAGGAGGCGCAAATGATGATCGCCGGGGCCGAATAATTCCAGCCGCTGCTGGTCAGACTGAAGCAGTAATTTGATCTCCAACTCGTTTGTTTCCTGTCAGTTTATAGCCATAAAAAAACCGCATAGGCGATCGGCGCCGGAAGCAGAAGCGAATCCAACACATCCAGGATTCCGCCAAAGCCGGGTACCGTGCCGGAGGCGTCTTTGCGATCGGCGTCCCGCTTGAGCATTGATTCGCTCAAATCGCTCAGTTGTCCGAGAACACCAAAGCAGGCTCCAAAAAGCACAGATTGAGCGGGGGACATTATATCAGAAAAAGCAGAAAAGCCATAGGCCGCAAGCATCCCTCCGAGGATCGCCCCTAAAAGTCCTTCCCATGTTTTTTTAGGGCTGATCGACGGGGCCATTTTATGACGCCCAAAGAGTTTGCCAAGAGTATAAGCCCCTGTATCTGAACACTTTATAGTGAAAATATAAAGCAAAACAGCCCAAGGTCCCTGATGGATTCGTATTCCAAGGACAAAGGATGATAAAAAACCGAGGTAAAAGATAGAAAAAAAAGTTGTCGAGCAGTTTCGGATGGTTCCTGCCGTCCCATGGAATACAACCTGGAACAAAAAAAGGGATATTAGTATTCCGACGATGGAATAAAGTATATAATAGATAAAAAATAGATTTGGATTGTCTGCAAAACAGGGCCAATAAAAAGCTGACGCTAGGGTTATCGATCCTGCGATAGCCGCAGGTAAAAGCAGGCAGGCGCCGGCAGAACGTACCAAAGAACTCATTTCCAATTGAGCGGGGATTGCCAAAAGGCAGATCAGGATTAAAAACAAGGTGGCCTGCGGTTTCTCCGCAGAGGGCGTACCGGAAAGTGAACCGTCCAAATGGCTGTCAAAAAGAACCAGCCCTACAAAGAACAAAATCATTAATGTTCCAAATATCAGTCGATGTTTGAGCATGTCGGTCGCCTGTTATTGGGTTTTCGCCTTGATGTCGCCGAATCGTCTGGAGCGTGCGGCATACGCCAAGATGGCCTTATCCAGATCAGCCGGCGAAAAATCCGGCCAATAGGTATCGGTGACATAAAACTCCGCATAGGAGATCTGCCAGAGCAGAAAATTGCTGATCCGCATCTCGCCGGAGGTTCGAATGACCAGATCCGGATCGGGGCAGCCGGCTGAGTCAAGGTGGCTGGTTATGCAGGTTTCGGTAATGTCCTGCGGGGCCAGCGTTCCCTGTCGGCATTTTTGCGCGATAGACCGCACGGCCTGGATGATTTCTTCGCGGCCGCCGTAATTGAGCGCAAGACACAGCGCCATTCCCTTATTATCGGCTGTCAGCCGGATGGTTTCCGCAAGGGCATCGATAACATTTTGCGGAAGGTTTTCCCTCGAGCCCAGATGAATCAGCCGCACCTTATTTTTCATCAGGGTGGGGCGAATGCCTTCCAGATAGGCCGCGTAAAGGTACATTAAAAAATCGATTTCTTCTTTCGGCCTTTTCCAGTTCTGCATACTAAACGAGTAAATGGACAACGCCTCCAGTCCGATGTCCACACAGTACTGGGCGATTGTTTCGACGGTTTTTCCGCCCTGCTCATGGCCTCGAAAGCGAGGCAGACCCCGCTCAGTGGCCCATCGGCCGTTGCCGTCCATGATAATCGCGATATGATGGGGAATGGACTGCGGCGACAGACCCAGACGCAGGGCGGTCTGTTTTCGTTTTGTTTCAAACTCCGTGCTCATACGGGTTTTCGGTAAATCACCTGGCTTCGTTTGGGGCCTACGCCGATCATCGTAATCGGCGCGCCGATCAGGGATTCTGCGGTCTGGATATAGCGGATTACATTGGCCGGAAGATCTTCGGGACGCTGTATCTTTGAAAGGTCCTCGTGCCATCCGGGCAGGGTTTCATAGATGCATTCGGCGCTTGCCAGGTCGTCCTGGTTTCCGGGGAAGAAGTTGACCTCTCTGCCCCGAATCCGATAAGCCCGGCAGATATTGACCTCATCCAGTCCCGCCAGGGTATCCAGATGCATCATGGCTACTTCCGTAATGCCGCCCAGCCGGACGGTATAGGCCACAGCAACGGCATCAAACCAGCCGCATCGCCGCGGGCGTCCGGTGGTCGTACCGTATTCGTGCCCCTTTTCGCGGATGCGTTGTCCGATTTCGTTGTCCTGCTCGGCTGGAAACGGCCCAGAGCCCACGCGGGTCATATAGGCCTTGACGACTCCGATGAACGAGTGCACATGGCAGGCAGGCACACCGCTGCCCGGCCCCAGTCCCAAGGCGCTGGCATTGGAACTGGTGACGTAGGGAAACGTGCCGTGATCCAGATCCAGCAGGGCGCCCTGAGCGCCTTCAAACAAGATGTTTTTTCCTGACTGGATGGCTTCAAACAGCAATTGAGTTGTGTTGGCGATAAAGGGCTCCAATGCCTGGCGGTAGGACAGGCACTTCTCATAGACCTCTTCGGTTCGGAGGGGGTCGGCGTTATACAAAGCGCTGAACAGTTTATTTTTATAGGAGACGATCTTTCGCAGTTTTTCCTTCAGGGCCTCCGGATTTCGCAGATCGGCCATCCGGACTGCATAGCTTCGCCCGACCTTATCGCAGTAGCAGGGGCCGATTCCGCGGGCGGTTGTGCCGATTTTGTTTTTGCCCAGCGCTTCTTCGCGAAGCCGGTCTTCAAGTTTGTGATAATCGAGTACGACGTGGGCGTTTTCGCTGATAAACAGCCGCCCATCGATTGAGATATTTCGATCTTTAAGTCCGCCGATCTCCTCGATCAGTACC
Source organism: Planctomycetota bacterium (assembly GCA_022705405.1). Classification (GTDB taxonomy): domain Bacteria; phylum Planctomycetota; class Phycisphaerae; order Sedimentisphaerales; family Anaerohalosphaeraceae; genus JAHDQI01. The sequence goes on from JAKJEN010000051.1 coordinate 5,749, forward strand.
GCCGGATCTACAACTACGCCGTTGGCGATTACGCATTGACAGCCCGTCCGCACAGCCCCGCTGGGCATCAGGTGCAGGGCGAACCGCTGATCGCCGATTAGGATGGTATGGCCCGCATTCGCTCCGCCGTTAAAGCGGACCACCAGGTCGCTTTTTTCAGCGAGGATATCGACTACTTTGCCTTTTCCTTCATCTCCCCATTGCAAGCCCGCTACACAGCAATTCATCCGATCCGTTTCCTTTCCGGTTGACTCTCTATGGGATTAACTGATCTTGCTGACAAGGGTATCCAGCAGTTCAGGAAGATTGTCATAGTTTCGATCGGACAGCGTAATTTGTTGAATCTGCTGCCGATCGTCTTTGTAGGTTAGAATGAAATATCCTTTTTTATCAAAGAAGGTCTTGTTGATGCTTTCCATGGATTCATACGGAATCGACAATGAATCCACATGCAGGGCGGATTGGTCGGCGGTCAGTTTTTTTCCTTTGACCATGAAAAATCGCACAGCCAGCAGGGCCGCTCCCAGCAGAAAGAACGGCGGACTGATTTGATTGAATTTCATATCCGAATCGGGCGTTCCTCCGTTATCGATCACATGCATCTGATAAAATTTATGTCGCATCGACCATTCATAGCGGCTCAGATAGCCGTCATAGCCGAACATCGCCGCCGCAGCCAGCAAAATCCCCATTATGATCAGGTAATTGTTTCGTTTGTACCGGCTGAAAGGGGCTTCAATTACCGCCATTGTTAGCTGCTCGCTTTCTCCATAATGGGTTTATCGTCTTTGTGAAATGGCCTGACTGAGCGGTCGGGCAAAGTTGGGAATGATCCGGTCAAACATCAGGTGCTCGGCCATTCGGCATTGCTTGGCAAAAGATTCTGCGGACGCGTACTGGGCAGTTCCGGAAGGATACCGCCGCACGGTAAAATACAGACTGATCGGATCCTCCGATTTGCTTTTTTCATTTCGTTCCATCAGCCCGCTGCGCGATTCAATGGCGATGCGGGCCTGCAGCAGTCCGTCCGGAGTCAGCGAGGCGATCATCGAAGGGCAGCAACTGGCGACTTTGGCTCCGGGTATCTCAAAAAAACTGCTTAAACTCGAATTGCCCAGCAGGGCTTCGGCGATCACCTCGTCATGATTGCCCTGGTAATCAAAATCCATTGTAAAGCTGATATCCAGCGAATCGATATCCAGCGTCGAAATGCTCAGCATATACGGCATAACTTCGAGGACTTCCTGCTGGAGTTGATAGGCCTGCTCAAAATCATCCGGATCGGCACAACCGGCCGATAAACGATCCGATTCGATGGCAACCCACCGAAAGCGTCTTCCCTCGACTTCTTCTTCGAGGATCAACTCGCCTCGATCTCGGCGGGAGAATTGATTAAGGGCGGGGAACCGCTTTTGAATTCGTTCAAAAAACCCCAATATCGTGTCCCGCTGCTGGGGTAATTCCAACTGGGTGGTTACGCACATATCTAAAAACAGGCCGTCGCAAAACGACCCGAAGGGATTTTTCATTCTTTTTGTTCTCCCGATACCGTTTGGCCGTGTCTCATCTCGGTATTTTGACACATGACTGCGGATTATACAAGGAGTAATTGTAAAAATCTCCGCGAAAAAATCAACCTGTTTTAACAAACCCGATAAATACAGGCAGGTTTCTACCCAGTTTTTAAGCTTTGTTGTTTATGGCCTGCAAATCCGGATCAGTCTGTGCAGTTTCGGCGATCAAAGCCCCGATTGTTCCGAAGATTGTAAACGCAAAGATCCGCCAGATCAGAGGAACCAGTAGGTTGGGGCTTTCTAATGTCCAGAGATGTTCCAGACCAAAAGCCGTCAGCGAATAAAGCAGCCCGACTGCCGCACCGCACAAAGTTGCGGCAAGAATGCGCCGACTGCGTGCAAGCCCTCCGGCAAAACGGGCTGTGACCCATCCCGCGGCAGCCGGAACGAGAACAGCCAGAAGAAACAGAGGTCTTAAATACCATAGATTATCCTCGGTGGGCGGGATTTGTGTGTTGGAATGATAGGATATGTGCAGAAGGACCATCGTTACGGCGGCAATCAGCGCTGCGGCCGGAATATGCCAAAACCGTACTGCAAGGCCCAGCCGCATATCGCTTATGCGCAGCATCCGTCGTCGAATCGTCAGCGGCCAGTTGTAAAACAGACAAAAGACCCAATGCTCCAGCAGCGCCCCGCGCTCTCCGAAGACCGGCACAACGTGCACTGCGTCCGTCGCCCAATGGGCCGCCATAAAACGCGCCAGTTCCGGGTATCGATAGGTCATCTGGATTGGAAAGGCCAGATAGCCCACATACTTGAAATAACTGAGAAACAGGGCGATATTGTAATCTTTAAAGTTCCGATCGTGGATGGCCATAAAAGTCGTATAAGCCCCGCGGCAGAAGGAACCCGGCGAAATCGGAATGACCTGAAACAGAATCAAAATCCCGGCCACGGCCGCGGCCTTTTCCGCTTCAGGCAGTTCCGGATGGGTAAAATAAAAGATGATTGCCAGTGTACCGGATACGAGTTGGGTTACCGGAAGGGTCATCAAATGCACGACCAGACTAACCAGATATTTCTGGATAAACGGCTCGCCTGCACGGGACAGAATTGTTTCGGCGTCTTCCTCGCTGAGGATGTGTTTCTTTTTGCCTTCGATTACCATTTCCCGCAGCCATTGTTCCCGAAGACCTGCATTGAAATACAATTTGATCGGGCGCACAAAGAGAAAATACAGTTTGTCCCTGAAGACCTGCCCATCTGTGACAAACCGATGCAGTCCCGCCGGAAGAATTGCCAGCGGCAGGTGCAGGAAAAATCGGCTTAGTCGGCGGGCGATTGCGGCGGTTTGCTTGTCGCTTAATCGTCCTTTGCGATGCCATCCGATCAGCGATTCAAGGATCTTGCCCCGGGCGGAACGCGCAAAATACGCCGGGCTTGTCAGCAGACTTTTGTAATGTGCGCGCCACTCAGGCCGGCCCCAGGCCTTCCGCAGCGCACGACCCAGCAGGGGGATCAGCCCGATCAGGAAGAAGATAAAGATTTTCAACGGGCTGTTTCGCAGACGATCCTCGCGCTGGTCATCAATCAGATTGCGGGTCTTCCAGCCGGTGACGGCGCCGGACAGCATTGTGGACCACAGCCACCGGTCATGCAAAAGACGAAGGCCATTATGTGTAATATCGGGAAGGCCGTTGCGGTACAGATCTTCGCATTGAACAAGATCGCGCAGCAATTGGTCTTTGCTGGGCATATCCGCGAACGTCTCCGGGTGCTGCTGGATATACTGTTCCAGTTTTTTCAGATCGCCCCGGTCAAACTGCACCCAGGAACCGCGCCGGATGCCCTGTCCGATCAATTTAAAATCTCCCGGACTCATCGGCAAAAACGGCAGCAGCGTCAGCCCTGCCCGAAAATCCACAGCGATCAGCCCGCCGGCCAGATCGCCGCTGGTTTCCAGCCGCTTGAGGCAGTTGGGCTGGCTCTTGCAGGTGGTCCATTCATACTGACGGGCGAATTCATAGGCGCCCATCTCGTGCAGCAGCTTTACAAACTCCGTCATAAAGCCGTACTTGGCGCGATATTCCGGCGAGCCGAGCTTTTCAGGTTCTGTGGGTCTTTTCCGCCGCCACCGCCGCAGCCGATCCAGATGGTCATCCACCTCCAGCCGCCACGTGCGGCCGTTGACCCAATCGCTTATTTCGCCGCAACTGCCCAGCGTATGATCCACAAAGGCCGCATGAATGTCGTTAACACAGGCCGAATCGCCAAATCGCGACTGGGCAGCACGCCGGATAAATTTCTGCCAGATCGCCCCGGCCCGTGCGGCTGCTGGGTTTACCTGCGGCTGAAACGGCCCCCAAAAGCCGATTGCGTACAATATATTTCGAAATAATCTGCCTGCTCCCGAAGGCGGAATCAAAATCTTCATCGCATACGGCCGATCTTTGCTGAGTCCGCCGTGCTGCTCCGTCGAATTACCATCAATGCGGATATCTAAAATACGGATTTGATAAACCTGCCCGGCATACCCGCCGCCGACAAACCGATCGACTAAAAATCGGATTTCGGCCGCAGGCCCCGGTTCAATCGGGAAAACGGTGTATTCCAGTTCCGTTCCCGGTTCATAACGCCCCACCCTCATTGGCCGGTGAAGATGCAGATCCCTGAACTGGGTTTCCAGATTCTTAACCATTTCTACTGAATAGTCTTGTGTCATATTCGTTCCAGAATCTTTCAGTTGTAAAGAAAGCCATTGTCCAATAAGTCAATAGACAATAGCCAATAATAAAGGTCGGGATTTTACTTAGTTATCGGTAAATGGGCAAGAAAATGATTCTTTTTCTGTCTCGAATCTCTTTTTGAACGGTATCCGCAAACACCATTTTATCAATATTGCTTGCCAGAGAATTTGCTCAGTTGTTGAAGGTATATTATGAGATAAATTGCTGCATTTGTATATCAATAAAATCTTATTCTATTTTTATTAAAAGTTTCTACTGTGCTGTTTCAGAACTCTCTTTTACGCAAACCATACCTCCGGATGGCTAAGGGCATACTTCAAATCTATGTATCGATAGGTCAAGTCATATTGTCGGCAGATATTTCGGAAACGCCGGACGGCTTCCTCGCTTAATTCATACTGGCGTCGGTTGTCGCCGGTACAGAAAAAAATGCGACAGGCGGAAAAACGGGCCTGACGGGCCTGGCAGCGGCCGTCTTTTTGATAGGGGCAAACGCCGTCGGTCATAAACTGCATTTCCTGACAGGTTCGATTAAGAAAATAAAGCATCTCCGGCGTAGTCACGTACAACCGATGGCCATAGGCGTCAAAGTCGCAGCATCTGCCGCAAGCTTGGCAAGATGAATTCATCTCTGCAATCTTTTCATCCAGCCAGTCATAGACCTGCTGGACTGCTTGCAATACCGTTTCCAGACTATGGGTTGGGGTCGGGTTCTTTTTGTGTTCGTCGCTGTTCAATCTGTTCCCCCGTAAACAAAGGTCCGCGATTGATGCCGGGACATCTGGCGCCGGCTCTTTGCCAGGTCTGCGGAGTTCGCAGGTTTTCCGTCCAGAAGGGCCATGTCCGGCACTGGGTCGGCCGCACCGGATAGATCATGCAGCCGCGGCTGCCGTTGCCGAAATCTGTCAAAAAGATGCAGTCGCAGGTTGTGGGGTGTTCAATAATGCTTTTGCGAAATCCAACCCGGATCAGAAACTTTTCCTCAAATGACTTTATGCTCATCTGAAGAAATCCGGCTGCTCGCTCAATTTCTACCCGGCTGATCCAAATGTATCCTTCCTCAGGGCCCGCGCAGCAATTGCCGCATCCGGTACATTCGAAGCGAAGCCCCTGGTCATACCATTTACCAGCTTTTAACAAACCCATTCCTAATCCCACTTGAGTACTGCGCCGGTATCGGCGCTGGTTGCCATTGCGGCGTATTTCCCAAGACAGCCATAGTCGATCCGCGCCGGCCTGGGCTTCCATTTGCTTGTGCGTTTTTGCAATTCCTGCTCGCTGAGTTTGACATTTATCCTGCAGGCAGGAATGTCGATTTCGATAAGATCCCCGTTTTGCAGCATGGCGATCGGACCGCCGACGGCCGCCTCCGGGCTGATATGTCCGATACAGGCCCCGCGCGTACCGCCGGAAAATCGTCCGTCGGTAATCAGGGCCACCGACTCGCCCAGCCCGGCCCCCATGATATAACTGGTTGGGCTGAGCATTTCCTGCATGCCCGGTCCGCCGCGAGGGCCTTCATAACGGATAACGACCACATCGCCGGGTTTGACCTTGCCTTCAAGAATGCCGTCGCAGGCCTCCTCCTGGCTTTCGAAAATTATCGCCGGACCTGTGTGGCGGAGCATCTTTTCGGAAACGCCGGCCGTTTTGACCACGCAGCCCTTGGGGGCCAGATTGCCCCGAAGGATTGACAGGCCTCCCGTTTTTGTAAAGGCCTTATCAATCGAATGAATGCATTCGGGATTTTTAATTACGGCGTCTTTGATCCGCTCGCCCAGCGCGACGCCCGAGACAGTCATGCAGTCCATGTTCAATAAACCTTTGATTTTGCTGATTTCCTTAAGAATCGCGCTGATGCCGCCGGCGGCATCGACATCCTCAACATGCCAACTGCTCGACGGCGAAACCTTGCAGATATTCGGGCATCGTTCGCTGATGGCGTTGATGCGATCCAGATCGTAGGGAATCCCCGCCTCATTGGCGATGGCCAGCGTATGGAGGACTGTATTAGTCGAGCCGCCCATGGCCATATCGAGGATAAAGGCATTGTCGATTGATTTTTCAGTAATAATCGATTTGGGCCGTAAATCTTCTCGTACCAACTCCACAATTCGCCTGCCTGCCATCTCGTATAAATCCTGCCGTCTTGGATCAACCGCGGTAATGGTCCCATTGCCGGGCAGGGCGATACCAATTGCTTCGCACAGACAGTTCATGCTGTTGGCCGTGAACATCCCAGAGCAACTGCCTTGTGTTGGGCAGCCGGAGCATTCGAGTTCGTGCAGGTATTCTTCTGAAATTTTACCCATTTTAAACTCAGCGACTCCTTCAAAAATGCTGATTAAGTCTGTCGTTTTTCCATCTTTTGTCTTTCCGGCCTTCATCGGCCCGCCGGAGACAAACAAGGTCGGGATATTCAGCCGCATCATAGCCATCAGCATTCCCGGCACTACTTTGTCACAGTTGGGGATACAGATCATCCCGTCAAAGCAGTGGGCACGGATCATCGTTTCTACGGAATCGGCGATAATTTCCCGCGAGGCCAGTGAATATTTCATGCCGGTATGGCCCATTGCGATGCCGTCGCAGACGGCGATGGTGTTAAATTCAAAGGGAAGGCCGCCGGCCTGGCGAATGGCGTTTTTAACCGTTTTGGCCACTTCGTGCAGATGTACATGGCCGGGGACAATGTCGCAGTAACTATTGGCCACGGCGATAAACGGCTTATTGATATCGGATTCTTTCAGCCCGCAGGCCCGTAAAAGCCCCCGATGCGGCGCCCGCTGAAACCCCTTTTTAACCATGTCGCTGTTCATAACTGTCTCCCATTGTATATCAGGTTTAGTCGTCTTATTCAGCTCAGACAAACAAAAACGACATTATAGCGGACATTTGGTCTGTATGGTACCGCAAAATCAGAAAATGCCGTACTTGTTGTTGTGTACTGATTATTGTATTTCCAAAATACCCGAAATTTTTCAATTTGATCCGAAATTCCAGTTGTCAAGCCCTTCGTCTGTCCCTATAATGCCTATTCAGTACGAGAAACGGATACAAAAAAATCTATCCATTTTGAAGGGAGCGCCCAATGCATCGTCCAATAGTGATCGGGTCGACAGTTCTGGTGTTGTCAATCTCTGTCCTGTTTTTTTCCGGCTGCGGCGGATCGGCTAAAAAAACAGCGAAAGCCCCCAAGTCGAAATCGACTGTTCCGCTGACCCAGCAATTTTCTCCGCAGGAAAAAGATACCTATCAGGTGTCAATTACGGTCACTAAGGATTTTAAGTTTGAGCAGCCGGCGCTGGATAAACTCCGGCAGGAAGAAACCACCACCCAGATTCGCATGGCCTGCCAGCAGACTATTGATCAGGTCGACGAAAACGGTTGGGCGTTAGCCACGATAACAATAAACAGTCTGGCTTGCCGGATGGTTAAGCAGAACGAAGTCCAGATCGACTATGACAGCGATCGCGACAGCGACAAATCAAATCCGCTCCAAAAACTGATCGGCCAGTCTTATAAAGTTCGCCTCAGTCCGGACGGCAAGGCAGAAGCGGCAGATCTTGGCGCTCTAAAGATTAGCGACATTCCTGGGCTTGAAGGCCGTCTTGCCAAGCAGATCGCCAGCGAGGAAGAGGTTATCAAGCGGCATCAAATCCTGGCCCTGCCTGACTCGCCGGGTGTAGTTGCCGCCGGCAGTTCCTGGGAACGGATTGTTCCTTCTCCTCCCGGACTGCTGTCCACCAAATCCTTCCGTAAAACCTACACACTGGAGAATATCAAAGAAGAAAACGGAACCAAGGTTGCTGCCGTCGACATGACAGCCGGTGAAAGCGCCGTTTCCGCTGATGCGCAGGCCGGCGGCGGCGGCGGCGGATTGGGCATCTTTGCAAAAATGCTGGATAATGAAGATGATTATACCGGCAAAATGATCTTTGATCTGAAAGACGGAAAGGTTCAGGAATACAACGAAACCCTCATCAGTTCCTATATCGCCCAGGAAGCCAATCCGAAGGCCAAACCCGAGCAGGGTCCTGATACGCTGATCATCCGGTTCATTCAGAAGATAGAACGCAAAGCTGAGAACTGACCTGATAAGCGGAAAGAAGATGCGCATCGTGAAAAAACGGACAAGCGGGTTTTGCCCGACGCTTTTATTGGCGGGACTGGGTCTGACAATCGGCTGCAGCTCTGTGCCGCGGGGCGATTATATGGCGCTGGAATTCAAACCGGATAGCGTTTTGACCTATCGGTTTGTCTCTTCCCGTCAGGTCCAGATTGAACTGACAACCGGAGTCGGCGGAAAAAAGGAAGATTCAAAAATATCCAATGAATCGATTGAGATGGTTATGCGGATCAAGCCGCTGAAGGTAGATCCGTATGGACTGTCGACGATAGAATTTACCTGTCAGTCCGTACAAGTCAAACGAACCTCTTTTTCCGGCAAGGGCGCTGCCACTGATGCGATGGAATCGCTGAGAGGCAAGTCCTATACGATTCAGATTACGCCGACCGGCCAGATTGAAAACCTGGATTCCTTCTCCACGCTGCTCAAGGAAATCGGACAGAAAAGTTTTGTCGCACGACCGGACGCCCAGCAGAACGTAAAAGATCCGGATATGATCCTGGACTGGATTTGCTTTCAGTATTATCTGTGGGATGCGACCGCTTCCAATCCCAACCCCTTGGCCGGCGTGCGGCCGGGGTCAACCTGGAAAAGCGACCAGTTTATGACATGGCCGGTCCCGATCCAAAACCTGCCCAGCCGCACCACAACCTATACCGTCAAGGAAATTACCGAGCAGGATGGAAAGCGGCTGGCGCATATTGACAGCGCCTATCAACTGCGGGAAAAGCCGGTTCTGAATTTTCCTCTTCCCTATGATGGATCGTACCAGATTAAGGGGTCGCTGTTCTCCGTTCTGCGCAACTTTCAGCACCAGTCTTTGGAAGGATCGGGCGCTTTGACCTACAATCTGACTGACGGATACCCCGAAAAAGACCAGCAGGACTATACCCTTGTGACCCGGGCGGATTTCATCCTGCCGCTGGGACAGAGTCTTCCGACCCTGACGGTTGCCCAGTCCATTTTGATCGAACGGCTGGACAATGGATCCTGAGAAAGGATGACCCGTGGATCGCAATAATCTTTGGGCTCCATGGCGGGTTCCGTACATCCAGGGACTTGGCCAAAAAAGCCCCTGTTTTCTATGTGATTATATTCGCACGCCCAGTCAGGATCGGGAAAACTTCCTGCTGTGGCGCACGACACACAGCGTAGTCGTGTTCAACCGGTTTCCGTATAATAACGGCCATCTTTTAATCGCGCCCTTGCGGCATATTGCAACGCTTGACCAGGCCAATTCGGACGAGTTGCACGAGATGATGATTCTTGTGCGGGACTGCCAGAAGGTTCTTACACCGGCGATCCGCCCGAACGGTTTTAATGTCGGTATGAACTTCGGGCGCTGTGCGGGGGCCGGGCTGCCGGAGCATATGCACATCCATGTGGTTCCGCGATGGGACGGCGATACCAATTTTATGTCCGTTTGCAGCGATACGGATGTGATCAGTCAAAGCATGATTGAACTGTATGACCAGTTGATTGACCTTTCGCGTCAGCGCCATCTGCCCGACGTATAACCGATGGAATCCTGCCCAGCCCCATATGCGGTAAGCGAACAAAACAGCCGGGGCCGAACCCATCCCCAGCCGCCTCATCCCTACCGCGGGGCTTTTGAGCGAGACCGCGACCGCGTAATTCACAGCGCCGCTTTTCGACGGCTGGAGGGTAAAACGCAGGTCTTTACCACTGGACTAAACGATCACTACAGAACGCGGATGACTCACAGTATCGAAGTGGCTCAGATCGGACGAACCATCGCCCATACGCTGAATCTCAACGAAGCGCTGACCGAGGCGATCTGTCTGGCTCATGATGTCGGCCACAGCCCCTTTGGCCATACGGGCGAACAGGCGCTCAATGATTTGATGGCCAGCTTCGGCGGTTTTGAGCATAACCGACAGACCCTGCGGATTGTGGATTTTCTTGAGCATCCTTACCCGGACTTTTGCGGCCTTAACCTGATGTACGAGACGCGGGCTGCGCTGGCCGGACATCAAAGCCCCTATGACCGCCCGCAAGCGGATCGGCAGTTTGCCGAGGGGCCGTGCTGTCTGGAAGGGCAGATCGCCAATATAGCCGACCGCATTGCCTACAACTGCCACGACCTTGAAGACGGCATCCGATCTCGACTGATCGAGGAACAGCAGGCCCTGGAAACGACCCTGTTTCGCCAGGCCCAGATGCAGATTCGGGCAGTCGAGATTGAGGATTTCGTTATCCGCCGCACTCGTACTGCCAAGGCAATTCTCGATACCTTGGTCAGCGATGTGATCGAAACCAGCCGCAGGACCTTAAAAGACGCCGGCATCCGCACACTGGAGCAGGTTTATCGACATCCGCAGCCGCTGATTGGTCCTGGCCGCGAAATGGCCGCCGGGTTGGAGGAGTTGGAATCGTTTTTACTGAAAAATTTGTATCTGCATCCTTCTTTGACAAAGGCCAATGACAATATCCGCCGGTGGCTGAAGCGGCTGTTTGAGGCCCTCTGTCAAAGCCCTGAGCGAATGCCGACCTACTTTCGCAATCTGATCGAAACCGAGGGGCTGAATCGAACGGTCTGCGATTACATCGCGGGGATGACGGATCGTTTTGCTCTGTCGATGCTGGAGGAAATTTGAGGCCGTTGTTTTTTATGGCGTATGAATAAAGTTTCTGCCGCAGGCCGAATCTCTAACTTTGGATTTGGGATTTGCTTTTCACTGTTTTTTTATGAAAAACATTTTGACAAGTTGTTTTGGGCTGGGCTATTTGCCGATTGCGCCGGGAACATGGGGCTCGCTGCCGCCGGTGA
>JAKJEN010000052.1:0-16298 GCA_022705405.1 Planctomycetota bacterium
CTTTGCTTCGTTCGTTTTTCCATTGTGCAAAGCTAAAAATATGAGCCTTTCGTTTATTTATTCAAGAACCAATAATAGTCTGGTACTCCCATAATTTCTAATTATTAAGCGAAAAAAGGTTTTGCGGCCGAAAAAATAATGGTTGGTTGATTATGGATTGGAAGTTGTGTCGCAAATTGACAAAATACGAAAAATGAAACCGCTTTGGCGGGCGATTGAATACGATTTCTGGATCGAGGCCGTTGTGCTGCTGCTGATGGCCACGGGGACAGTGTTTGTGTATTCAGCAGGCGCCTCCGTTAATCCACAGTCAGATCTGTCGCATTTTTATGACTTCCCGATGTTCAAACAGATCTTGTTTTTCCCAGCTGCCGTGGGGATTATGCTGATTACCCGACGGGTAAATTACCGGCGTTTTAATTTCTGTCAAGGCCGTTGGCGACAATCGCTTACGCCCTATTTACTGGCACTGAGCATAATTTGTCTGATCTTAGTACTGTTCTTTGGGGTGGAACGCAACCAGTCCAGGCGATGGCTGGATCTGGCGCCGGGGCCGATGTATGTAAGTTTTCAGCCGTCAGAACTGGCCAAATGGGTAATGATTATCTTTCTTGCCGCTTTTTTGGATCGAGTCGGCGAGGACATTCGAGATTTTCGAAAGCGATTTCTCCCGGTCTGCCTCTTATTGGCGCTTGTGGCAGGACTGATTGTGATCGAAGATTTTGGTACCGCCTTATTCATCGCTTTACTGACATTCCTGATGTTATGGATTGGCGGAGCGGTCTGGTGGCATCTGCTCACACCGCTGGCGGTAGCGGTACCGGGATTTCTTGCGGCTATCCTGACTTCGACAACACGAATCAATCGGATTAAAGACTTTGCCGCTTCGCTGTTTGGACAGGGACAGGTTCCGTATCAGGCGCTGCAATCCCTCAAGGCGATCAGTTCTGGAGGGCTATGGGGAGCGGGGCTTGGCCAGGGCGTGTTTAAGTACGGGCATCTGCCGGAGGATACAACAGATTTTATCTTCGCCGTGATTTCCGAGGAACTCGGGTTTGTGGGAGCGATTTGGGTGATTGTGCTTTTTGCCCTGTTTTTGGTGTTGGGGATTCGGGTATCGCTTCATTGCCGCGACCGCTTTGGAACCTTGCTGTCGGCAGGCATCGTGCTGGCGATCGGAATCCAGGCGACTGTGAATATCGGAGTGGTCACGGTGGTGCTGCCGACCAAGGGAATTCCCCTGCCCTTTGTCAGCGCAGGAGGAACCAGTCTGCTGCTGACAGCGGCGGCAACGGGAATCCTGCTGAATATTGCCCGCCAGATGGATCAGCAGACAGAGGAGGCGGAATCGGCGGATGCAGCATGAGCAGAACTGAAAATCGCAGACTATTTTTTGCCGGCGGCGGAACGGGAGGCCATCTCTATCCGGCAATGGCGGTAGCGGCGCTGATACAAAAACAAAAACCGGAAACGGAGATTACATTTTTCTGCAGTCGACGCGAGATTGACGCCAAAATCCTGGGGCCGTCGGGATTTGACTTTCTGCCGCTGCCGGCCGAAGGGTTTTCGATTTCGCCGACCCAATGCATCCGGTTTCTTGCACAGTTTGTCAAGAGCTACTATTTTGCCAAGCAGATCCTGTCGTCCCAACGCGGCCAAACGGTAGTGATAGGCGCCGGCGGGTTTGTCTCCGCCCCGGTAATTCTGGCCGCACGGTCGCTGGGGATACCGGTGTGCCTGCTGAATGTGGACAGTGTGCCGGGTAAGGCCAACCGGCTGCTGGGGCGATTGGCAAAAATAATTTTTGTGCAGTTTGAACAGACGAAGTCGTATTTTGCAAAGGCGCCGGGCAAGGTGATTGTTTCGGGGTGTCCTCTGCGTGAGGAATTCCAGACGGCAAAACCCGATGCTGTCGCCGCAATGTACGGTCTGGATCGTGAAAAAAAGATTCTTCTGATTACGGGGGCCTCCAGCGGCTCATTGAGCATTAACCGGGCGATTCTTGAGATCCTGCCGAATCTGGAGCGGTTTTCCGATCAGTGGCAGATCGTACATCTGACGGGTACAGCGCATTTTGAAACGGTTCGCCGGTCGGCCGGTAAGTCGGCGATTCGGTATGTACCGGTTGAATATTGCCATGAAATGCCGGCCCTGATGAAGGCGGCCGATCTGGTGGTCGGCCGGGCGGGAGCGGTCAGCGTGGCTGAATACGCGGCGGCCGGAGCGCCCGCGATCTGCCTGCCGTATCCATATCACAAGGATCGGCACCAGTTTTTGAATGCCCAATCGATGGTCGAGGCAGGCACTGCTGTAATTGTAGAGGATCAGGTGAAAAATCCGCAGAAAACAGCCGCGGCACTTTTGCAAGTTCTTTCGGAGATTATGGAAAATACAGAGCGATTGTCGTCGATGAAAAAGGCCGCCGTTGCCCAAAGCCACCCGAATGCGGCGTCTGTTGTAGCCAACGCCCTGATGATTCTACAATGAAGAATAAGGCCCCCTTAATATTTTGTTGTTTCACTAATTTTATGTATATAGTAAATCTACAATAATCAATTCATAAAACTACCCTGACATCAAATTTACAACTAACATGTAATTTAGTTTTTTTGTATCTAAATGAACCTAATTGCTACTTATTTAGTATGAATTATAGATGTTAAAAGTTAAATACGAGGTTAAGCAATGAAAATTGCAGTATTCAGCAATAAACCCTATACAGAGCGGACGTTTCAGTCGGCCAATGAGTCCTATGGTCATCAATTGTGCTTTTTTGAAGAACGGCTCAATCATCACACCGCAGACCTGGCGGCCGGCTGCGAGGCAGTCTGTGTATTTGTCAACGATGAACTGGGAGAGCCCACGCTAAAGCGGCTATCAAATTTGGGGGTACAGTTGATTGCCCTTCGATGCGCCGGTTTTAACAACGTAGATCTTTACGCAGCCGAGCGGCTTGGCCTTTCGGTAGTACGGGTTCCCGCCTATTCGCCCTATGCGGTGGCCGAGCATACTCTGGGACTGATTTTGGCGCTGAACCGGCAAATCCATCGGGCGCATGGGCGCATTCGAGAGGCCAATTTTTCGCTGGAAGGGCTGCTTGGATTTGACCTGCACGGAACGCCGGCCGGAATCATCGGAACCGGCAAGATCGGAGCCATTGTCGCCCGGATCCTGCACGGGTTTGGATGTCCCTTATATGCGTATGACACCCGGGCCAATCCGGAGTGTGAAGCATTGGGCGTTCAATACGTGTCGCTGGACGACCTCTACAGGCAAAGTTGCATTATTACCCTGCACTGCCCCCTGACTCCCCAGACCCATCATCTCATTGACGCGGCGGCTATTGAAAAGATGCAGGACGGAGTAATGCTGATTAATACAAGCCGCGGCGCGCTGGTGGACACAAAAGCCGCTATTGACGGACTAAAAAGCGGCCGTATCGGATACCTCGGACTGGATGTCTATGAAGAAGAAGCGGATCTGTTTTATGAGGATCTGTCCAACAAAATTATTCAGGATGACATATTTGCTCGTTTGATGATGTTTCCCAATGTAATCGTGACCGGCCATCAGGGTTTTTTTACTCAGAATGCCCTGCTGGCGATTGCCGATACCACACTGGCCAACGTCGTCGCCTTTGAAAAGGGAGTCTGCCAAAATACAGTGCTTTGTCGGCATGTGATCAGCAGCAATCACAGCGTTGTTAAAGGGCTTGTTTCGTAACGGCTTTTTGAATGCGCTGGATCGCTTCCTGCAGCCGGCTGCGCGGGCAGGCAAAATTCAGACGAACAAATCCGGGGGCGTCAAACTCTGCTCCATCCTGCAGGCCCACGCTGGCTTTTTCAAAGAACGCAGCGGGATTCGGCTGGCCCAGTTTTCGACAGTCGATCCAGGCCAGATACGTCGCTTCCACAGGTCCCATCGACAGACCCGGAATTTGTCCCACAGATTCATCCAGCAGATCTCGATTGATCCGCAGATACCCAAGCAGATCATTCAGCCAAGATGCGCCTTGGGAATAAGCGGCTCGGCAGGCCGTCAGACCAAGGGCATTGACATGAGGAATAATGCCCTGCATAGCGTGTGTAAAACGTTCTCGGATCTGCTTATTGGGGATTATAGCAAAGCCGCAACTCAGACCGGGCAGATTGAAGGTCTTGCTGGGCGAACCGAGCGTAATGGTTCGCTCCGCAATTTCCCGATCCAGCGACGCCAGAGGAATATGTTTTTTATCCGGACTCAAGACCAGATCGGCGTGAATTTCATCTGAACAGATTATGCTGCCATTTTGCAGGCAGATCCGGGCTATTGTTTCCAACTCTTTTTTGGTCCAAACGCGACCGGTTGGATTATGCGGATTGCATAGCAAACATACCTTTGTCTTCGGGGAAAAGGCCTGTTTGAATTGCTGAAAGTCGAAGGAGTAATACTTGTTTTCTCTTTTCAGCGGGCATCGAATCAGTTTTCTATCCGAAAATCGAGGGGCCGACAAAAAAGGAGGATAAATCGGGGTGGTTGTCAGAACTTCCTCCGTCGATTCCGCAAAGGCCCGACAGACCAGATTCAAAGCGCATACAAGGCCGGGCAGCCAAACGATCCAGTCCGGTCGAATTGCCCATCGGAAGCGATCGGACATCCATTGAACAACAGATTCCTCCGTTTGA
Organism: Planctomycetota bacterium; assembly: GCA_022705405.1. GTDB lineage: Bacteria > Planctomycetota > Phycisphaerae > Sedimentisphaerales > Anaerohalosphaeraceae > JAHDQI01. The sequence goes on from JAKJEN010000052.1 coordinate 4,665, forward strand.
CTGCTTGGTCTGCTGTAGCCGAAAACTCCATGTCGGATGTGATTGTGCAGGACTTCCAGAACCGGCGGCGGAGATTGAAAATCCATGTCCGCTATCCACATCGGGATAATATCGCAACCGGCGTATCGAGACCATTTTATAGAATCTGTATTGGTTCGATCCGGCGGAAAATCAAAGTCGGTTTTGGAATACTCTTGCATGTCAGATTCAATCCGACAGGCCCGCTAAAGTTACGCCTCAGGAGGCGGAGCTTGCCCCATTTTCATACTTCCCGAAGATCATTCGACCCGCCGAGGTCTGAAGCGAACTGGTGACGGTAATCGGAATAACCTGACCGATTTTGTTGTTAGCTCCTTCCACAACCACCATTGTGCCGTCATCCAGATACCCGACTCCCTGGTGTGATTCTTCGCCAAGCCGAATGATTTTTACCCGCATTCCTTCGCCGGGCAGGGTTACGGTCTTCAGGGCATTGGCCAGATCGTTGATATTGATCACATCCACACCGCGAAGGGTGGCGACCTTGTTCAGATTAAAATCATTCGTGACCAGCCGTCCATCGCTATTTTTTGAAAAAGCAATCAGTTTTTGATCTACGCCGGAATGGTCTTCGATGCCGGGAGGCGGGGTATCGTCAACCTTGACCTCCACTGTGCGGCTGTTTTGCAATTTGTTGAGCATATCCAGCCCGCGCCGGCCGCGGTTGCGTTTAATCTTATCGGGCGAATCGGCAATTAAATGCAATTCATTGAGAACAAATCGGGGGACTATCAAGGGAGCGTCGAATAATCGAGTCTCTGCGATGTCGGCAATCCGTCCGTCAATGATGACGGAGGTATCCAGGACCAGGGGGCGAAGCCCTTTTGTCTGTCTTGAGAATTCGACATAGGGGATCACGAATCTGACATCATCTTTGGTCCGGATAACCAAACTGATCGTCAAATAACAGAAGCACACCCCCATCAGCCAGTTGACCACCTGGAGGGTGTCTTCGTCCATCTTAAAGAACAGCAGATTGAGCATTTCGAGAACTCGAGACATAGCCCAACTGATCAGCATGCCGACCAGCAGGCCGAAGAAAATACCGGCCAGGGCCGACAAAGTCTTTTTGGGCGTCAGCCATTCTACAACAATCGCCAGAATAGTGACGATCAGACCGATGATAAAGACATAAATATCCTGCGGACTTCTGGCGGTATTTTGGAGTCCTACAAGCAAAAAAGCGGTTGCTGTGATTAAAAAAAGCCCACGAATGAACAATAGCAAGATCATAATTATTTCCTTTCGAATGATGCACTGCAATTTACTATAAATATCTCTGGAGTATAAAATAGTATCGACAATATACAACCCCTTCTTTTCTTTAACAAGACTCTTCTTGGCCGCCAGCGGAAAGAACTGCATTTAATCAGTTTTTATGAGACCTGTTAAAATAATACCATAATTGGACTCTCTATATCCTCATTATTCTTTAAAGTTGTGATTAAGCATGCCGGTTAAAAAGTCGAAAAAATACAAGAGGTTATATAAAGGGGATTAAAGATATAATTACGGGAGTATTGCAAAATGGATTTGATGAACACGACAATCCAGTTAAAAACTCTGCTTCAAAAAGTTCTTGAGGAGAATAAGACGGAAGCAAAGCAGCGCGGCAATACCCTGTCCCTGGCCGTGGACGAGGATGTGCCTGATACTCTGTCGGCCGATCTTATTAAACTGACCCAAGCCCTCAACGCCTTAATCCAGCAGGCCATTTTACGAACTGAAAACGGCTCGATAGTACTGCGTGCGCAGCCCTGCCGACAAGACCCTGCTGGATTGTCAATCTCCGTAGAGGATACAGGGTGGGAACCGGATCCTGAAAAGATTCATGCTGTGCTGAATCCCAAGACCTCCGCATCTGTATGGCGTCAGGATGAAAAACTTGCCGAGATCGCCATGCCGCTTCGACTCAGCGCTAAATTTATTTCCCTGCTGGGCAGTCAACTTGAAATGGAATCCGCTTCGAAAAATGGAACCTGTTTTTCATTTCTGCTTTCCCCTCGCTCCGGAGAACGCAAACCCAATGCCTCTATTGCCCAGGCCAAGGAATCTGCTGCCTCTTCAGATCCGGACGGTTCGAAGCAGGCAATCGCCCGGATCCTTCTGGTGGACGATGTGCTGGAAAATCGAACCCTGCTGGAGGTGCTTTTGAAGAAGATTGGCTATGTTTGCTCGCACAGCGCCAACGGCCAGGAGGCGGTGGATTTGTGCGAGCAGGAAAAGTTTGATTTAATTCTGATGGATCTGCAGATGCCGATTCTGGATGGGATTGAGGCAACTCGCAAAATTCGGACAGGTCCGATTAACGCAAAAACTCCGATTATTGCAATGACCGCCTCGGGACAAAAAGGCGATGATCTGAAGGCCCTAAACGCCGGCTGCAATGACTGTCTGGGCAAGCCCATCAGTCGGGAGTTATTGCAGCGGAAGATCTGGAGGCAATTGGCCCAAGTCAAGCAAATCCAGGCGGCCGATGAAGGCAGGGAAATTCTTTCGTTTTTAGAAGGCGATCCGGATTATCAGAAAGCCATAGAGACGTTTGTTGATTGTCTGCCGGGCAAAATTGAAGAGATGAAAAAGGCCTTCGAAAAAAGAGATCTCAAGGATCTTGCGTTCAAAACCCATGCTCTCAAAGGGCTGGGCGGTTTTGCGGGATTTCCGATATTTACGGAAAAGGCCAAGGCCCTTGAGGAAACGGTCAAAGCGGAAGATTATGACCGGATTCGCGAGCAATTGGATGAGATGGTACAACTGTGTATGAGGACGAAATTACAGGGCAACTGAATGAAATTTTCTTCTTTTCCTAAGAAGGGACTTTGACAAGTCCCTTTTTTAATGCGCCTAAATTATCTTCAAAGGTCAACAAAAGTATTTGATCTGCCAAATTGGCATACCAAAGAATTGCCTTAAAAGGCCATAACCCTTTTTATATCAAATAGATAGTAATGGCATCGGTTTGGGTACAGAGTTTGCTCTAATAAAATAATAAGCAGCCCTTCAGGGTTGCGGAAAGGAATAAAACCGATGAAATTTGATAAATTTACACTCAAGGCACAGGAAGCGATGGCGACATCACAGCAGAAAGCGATGGCGCAGTCTCATACGATACTGTCCCCGCTGCATCTGCTTTATGCTCTGTTGGAAGATAATCATGGAATGCCGACTTTGATTCTCAATAAAATTGGCTCCAATCCAGACCGTATCCGCCAAATGGCCGAAAGCGAAATGAATCGCCTCCCAAAAGGAAAGACCGGCGGCCAGATGATCCTGCCGGACAGCGCATTCCAGCAGATCATCCTTGATGCACAGAATAGAGCCGACAAAATGGGGGATGAATACCTGAGTACGGAGCATTTCTTTCTATCGCTGTCGGATATCCCCAGCGACGGTAAATTCCATTACCGCCAGCCAGATTGAAAAAGCCCTCAAAGAGATTCGCGGCGGAACAAAGGTGACCGATGAAAATCCGGAAAGCAAGTATCAGGCCCTGGAACGATTCGGCATTGATTTAATTGAGATGGCGCGCAAGGGCAAACTGGACCCGGTGATCGGGCGCGACGAAGAGATCCGCCGATGCATGCAGGTACTCAATCGAAGAACCAAAAACAACCCGGTTCTGATTGGAGAACCAGGTGTGGGCAAGACAGCGATTGTGGAGGGTCTGGCCCAGAGGATTGTGGCGGGGGATGTGCCGGCCGGCTTAAAAGACAAAAAAGTAATTGCCCTGGATATGGGGGCGCTGATTGCCGGAACAAAATTTCGAGGCGAATTTGAAGAGCGTTTTAAGGCCGTACTCAAGGAAGTTATCGGTTCAGACGGCAAGATCATTCTGTTTATCGATGAACTGCACACGATTGTCGGCGCCGGCAAGACGGAAGGTTCCGTGGATGCTGGCAACCTGCTCAAACCGTCGCTGGCACGAGGCGAACTGCGGTGTATCGGGGCCACTACACTGGACGAATACCGTAAGTATGTCGAAAAGGACGCCGCTCTGGAGCGCCGATTCCAGCCGGTTATGGTTGATCCGCCCAGCGTAGAGGAAACCATCGCCATTCTGCGGGGTCTTAAGGACCGCTATGACGCCCACCATGGGGTGCGGATTACCGATGCGGCGCTGGTGGCGGCCGCGACGCTTTCCAATCGGTATATTGCGGATCGATTCCTGCCGGATAAGGCGATTGATCTGATCGATGAGGCCGCGTCTCGGCTGCGAATAGAGAATGATTCGCTGCCGTCGGAACTGGATACCATCCGTCGAAAGATTATGCAGTTGGAGATTGAACGGGCGGCTTTGAAAAAAGAGACCGATGAGGCAAGCAGCCGACAAATTGAAAAAACTGAAAAGCAATTGGCGGAGCTAAAAGCCCAGGACAAAGAAATGACAGCCCGCTGGGAGGCGGATAAGGGAGCGATAGATAAGGTCCGCAAACTGAAAGAGCAGATTGCGGCCGCCCATACCGAATTTGAGGAAGCCCAACGGCAAGGCGATCTGGAAAAAGCGGCGCGGCTCAAATATGAGACCCTGCTCGGTCTGCAAAAACAATTATCGCAAGCCGAAGAATCGCTGGCCCATGCCAACGGCAGCACGATGATTCATAACGAAGTAAACGAAGAACATGTCGCGCAAGTGGTCAGCAAGTGGACAGGCGTCCCTGTCTCCCGGCTGATGAGCGGTCAGAGGGAACGGCTGATGAAAATGGAACAGGAGATCGGCGCCCGCGTAGTCGGCCAGCACGAGGCCGTTTCGGCCATCTGCAATGCCGTGCGGCGCAGTCGGGCCGGACTGGGCGATCCGAACCGCCCGATTGGGGTATTCCTGTTCCTTGGCCCTACAGGCGTGGGAAAAACGGAACTGGCCAAGGCGCTGGCGGAATTTCTTTTTAACGATCCCAACAGCATGGTGCGGATCGATATGAGCGAATTTATGGAACAGCACTCGGTGGCGCGGCTGATTGGGGCGCCTCCCGGCTATGTCGGATACGAAGAAGGCGGACGGCTGACGGAAGCGGTTCGACGAAAACCTTACTCGGTCGTCCTGCTCGATGAAATTGAAAAGGCGCATCCGGACGTGTTCAATGTACTCTTGCAGGTTTTTGACGACGGACGGCTGACCGATGGCAAAGGCCGCACTGTGGACTTTAAGAATACAGTTCTGATTATGACCAGCAATTTTGCCAGTCAGCAGATACTGCGGCTGTCGGAAGAGCAAGGGGCTGAATGGGAGATTGAGGCGCATGTGAAGGATGCGCTGCGCAAACATTTTAAGCCGGAATTTTTGAATCGAATTGATGAAACGATTATTTTCCACCTGCTCAGCCGCGAGAATCTGGAGCAGATTGTCCGGATCCAATTGCGGTATCTGACAGAGCGGCTTAAAGAGCGGCATCTGGAGATTGAATTTACGGAATCGGCCCAAAAGCAGCTGATGGACGAAGGATATGATCCTTCTTATGGCGCCCGCCCGCTAAAGCGTGTAATTCAGCAGCGTCTGGAAAATCCGTTGGCGGCTGAATTGATCGCAGGAAAATTCAGCGAGGGAGACAAGATCCGCATCAGCGCCGACGGTCACCAGTTCCAATTTGAGAAACTGAAAGAATAGGAAAGAAACCGGCAGACTATGCCATTGGGTCGTCGGCAAATCGGTCCTTCTTTTGTCAAGGCAGAAGGATGATTTTGCCGCGGTGACAAGCGTTTATAATTTCATGATGGGCCTGCGGAGCCGACTCAAGGGGCAGTCGTTTATCGATAATCGGGTTTAGTTTGCCCTCTTTGAGTCCCTTTTCGATTCCGGAATAAATTTCCTTTGTTTCTTGCGGGGTTGCATTCATCAACATCAGACCGCAGATGTCCAGTTCGCGGCTCATGGTCTTTCTCGGGTCGATCTCGATCCGGCCGCGGGAGCCGATGACGACAACGCGGCCGCCTTTGGCCAAGATGTCCAGATCCAAATCCAGGTTGACATTGGCCAGCATCTCCAAGATCACATGCACGCCCCGTGTCAGATCAAAAATCTTCTTCATATGTTCAGGGTCGTTATGATCGAACACATGGCGTGCGCCCTGTTCTTTTGCAAGCGCTCGTCCCTCTTCGCTTCCGGCGGTGGCGATTACCTGCATACCAGCTGCGGCGGCAATCCCAACCCCGCCGCTGGCGCCGTGGATAAGCACCCACTGGCCGGCCACAGCCCGACCTCGCTGGAAAAGCCCTCGCCAAGCCGTGCCATAGGGTACCCCAAGGGCCGCACCCTGCTCAAACGAGATATTATCGGGCAGAGGATGGACCCGCTCGGCCAGGCAAAGGGCCTGCTGGGCATAGGCGCCGGAGAGGGAACCAGAGGTATAAACACGCTGACCCGGACGGAAGGTTTTAACCTGTGAACCAACCTGCAGGAGGATCCCGGATGAATCCATACCCGGCGTAAAGGGCAATTCTTTCTTGATTGCGTAATTTCCGGACCGGATGTAGGTATCAACGGGATTGATGCCCACGGCCTTGACCTGCACGATCACCTGATCGGGCTTTACTAACTGTAAATCAGGTACCTCTTCAAGCCGCATCACCTCCGGTGGACCGAATTCATGAATTCGAATCGCTTTCATGCCGCCTATTTAAACGATTTGGGACGAATTGTCCAGAAATTTGTTTTCAGAGCAAAACAAACGCAAGCGTTTTATAACTTTAACCAGTTTTAGCCATAACCTGCCGATTTTAAACAAAATTGCGAACCATTCAGCAAAAAAGGCGTATTTTTTCTATCAGGTAACTGATTCCCATTGTCGTAAAAGCAGCAAAATCACGAGTTCTAAATTTTTCGACTCGTTTTCCTAATCGACCAAAAGAAAAAGGGTTGAAATTTATGGAAAAATCATTAGATATAATACTTTCCGCCGGGAAGCAAAGTCGCCGCACTGGATATATGAGTTTAATTCTATAAAATAAACAAGTTTAGGATTTGGAGACTCCGATTTATGACAGCCGATGTAACGCAAATTGGAAAACTGGTGGAGCAAAAAAGCGGATTTATACGTCTGTTATTAAATGAGTTGGAGAAGGTAATTGTCGGGCAGCGTTTTATGCTCGAACGGATTCTGGTGGCAATGCTGTCCAACGGGCATATCCTTCTGGAGGGAGTTCCGGGGTTGGCCAAAACAACAGCCGTCACAGTGCTGGCCCGAGCCATCAAAGCCCAGTTCCACCGCATCCAGTTCACCCCCGATCTGCTGCCGGCGGATTTGACCGGTACGCAAATCTATCGCCAGTCAGACGGCCAGTTTTATACCCGCAAAGGGCCAATCTTTGCTAACATAATCCTTGCCGACGAGATCAATCGCGCTCCGGCCAAGGTTCAAAGCGCCCTGCTGGAGGCCATGCAGGAACGGCAGGTGACCATCGGGGACCAGACGTTTCCCGTGCCGGATCCGTTTCTTGTGCTGGCGACTCAAAACCCCATCGAGCAGGAAGGGACGTATCCGCTGCCGGAGGCCCAACTGGACCGATTTATGCTGAAAATCCGGATTGATTATCCCGATAAGGCGGAGGAACGCAAAATTCTGGACCGCATGGCCGTCACGCATGCGACCTTTGATATTCAGCCGGTCATCGCGCTGGAAGAAATTCTTCAGGTCCGTGCGGTCATCGATCAAATCTACATGGATGAAAAGATTCGGGATTATATTGTCGATGTTGTCTGCGCCACCCGGCGGCCGGAGCAGTACGGCTTGAATCTTAAAAACCTGATCCAGTACGGCGCTTCTCCGCGGGCCTCGATCTATCTGGCCCTGACGGCAAAAGCGATGGCCTTTATTCAGGGCCGCGGATATGTGACCCCGCAGGATGTCAAGTCCATCGGCATGGATGTCCTGCGTCATCGGGTCATTATCACGTACGAGGCGGAGGCCGAGGATAAGACCAGCGAAGACATTATCCGCACGATTTTCGACAATATCGAAGTTCCGTAATTTTTTTCTTGCAGCAGGAGAACTACCCGATGCTGTCGGCGGACCTGGTTAAAAAAATCAGACAAATTCAGATTTACACCTCTCGTATTGTCAATACGAGTTTCGCGGGCCAGTATGAAAGCGTCTTCAAAGGCCGCGGTATGCAGTTTGAAGAAGTGCGTGAATATGTGCCCAGCGATGATGTCCGTACGATTGACTGGAATGTCACCGCGCGCGCCGGCAGACCTTATATCAAGCGATTTACCGAAGAACGCGAGATGACGGTGATTTTTTTAGCCGACCTGAGCGGTTCCGGTAATTTCGGCACGAGGGGCCGGCTGAAAAACGAACTGGCCGCCGAATTCTGCGCCGTATTGGCCTTTGCCGCTATCCGCAACAACGACAAGGTGGGACTGATCCTTTTTACCGATCAAATTGAACTGTTTATTCCGCCCAAGAAAGGCACCCTGCATGTGCTGCGCCTGATCCGCGAACTGCTGGCTTTTTGCCCTGTCGGCCGCAAGACGGATATTCCCATGGCCCTGGAATATCTGGGGCGGGTGATTCGCAAAAAGGCGACGGTTTTTTTGGTATCGGATTTTCTGTCCGAAGATTTTTCCCGACCGTTGTCTCTGCTGAACAAGCGGCATGATATCGTTGCCGTTCCGGTACAGGATCCGGCGGAAATTCAGATGCCGCGTGCAGGCCTGATCGAGTTTACGGATGCAGAGACCGGATCGGTGCGGCTTGTGGATACCTCCTCGGCGGCCTTTAGGCGGCGATTGCAGGAACTGCATAGCCGTCGGATGGCGCAGTTGAACAGCGTCTTTCGTTCCGCAAAGGTGGATTCTATTCCGATTCAAACCAATCGGCCCTATATCAGCGACCTGATCGGCTTTTTCCATATGCGTCACAGGAGAATCTGAAAAAGTGCAGTCGAAAAATAAACAATACGGCTGTATCGTAATCTCGCTGCTCCTGTGCATTTTGCCGGTCGGCTGCCGAGAGAAGGAATCGGCGCCGGCCTTTCCCGTACACAAGGAATTTACTCAGGATCCGCTGCATATCGAAATGGAACTAAGCGGCAGTCGGATTCTGCTTTCCGATCTGCTGACCATCCGAATTTCCGTCATCTGCCCTGACAGCGCTTCGCTGCAATGGCCCAATCTGCAGGATGCGCTTGCAGATTTCCAGGTTCGCGACTGGGACGAGCGGGGCCGACGTCTCCTTTCCGACGGCAGGATTCTGTCGGTCAGGCAATTTCGTTTGGAACCACTGCGAGCGGGCGATCTGCAGATTCCGCCGCTGTCTTTTCAATGGACTTTGCCTGACAAGACAACCGCTTTGGCTCTTCTGACCGAATCGATACCGGTTCAGGCGGATACGACTCTACCGGAAGATCTTTCACAGGTTTCACCGGCTGACATCGAAGATGTAGTAGCGATTCGAGGACATGCACCGGCAGTCTGGATATCGATTATCTCGGCCTTGGCGATTCTTGCGGCAGGGGTTGTGTTCCTCCTTCGCGCCCGATCCAGACGGATTATAGCCGCCCAAAAGGTTTACAAGCCCGCCCATGAAATTGCCTTAGCGCAAATTCGCACTCTGACCGGTCTGGGCCTGCTCGAACAGGGTCGGGTCAAGGAATTCTATGAGCGGCTGAGCAATTGCCTGCGACAGTATATCGAGAATCGGTTTTCGCTGCGGGCGGCGGAACGTACTACGGAGGAATTTTTAATCGAGTTAAAAGAATCTCCGGTTCTGGCCTCTGAACACAAGCAGGAATTGAAAGAATTTTTGGAGCATTCCGATTTGGTCAAATTCGCCCGTCACCAGCCGACTCGACACCAAAGCGACCAGTCCCTGAAGACGGCCGAGCAATTCGTGGAAAGCACAAAATCCGATCAGCAGCTGGTTGAAGTTACGGCTGAAGGAGAGGAGGTTTAGAATGGCTTATTCCCCATGGGCCTACTGGCTTCTTCTGCTGCTGCCGGTTCTGATCGGGCTGAAAATGAGAAAACGCAACACGGCCGCTGTGCGATTTTCTGATCTTGGACTTTTGGAATCCTGTCCGGTTTCCATCCGTCGTCAACTGCGGCCGCTGCTGTTTGTCGCTCGCCTGTTTTGCGTGTTTTGTCTGATTATGGCGCTGGCTCGCCCGCGACAGGGCACATCTGTCGAAAGGACTTCCACCGAAGGAGCGGCGATGATGGTTGTCGTAGATCGTTCCGGCAGCATGGGCGCTCTGATGGATTACAAAGGGCAGCCGCTGAATCGGCTGGAGACAGTCAAGCAGGTTGTCGCCGATTTTATTAAAGGAAACGACAAGGACTACAAAGGACGGTTGGGCGATCTGGTTGGGCTGGTGGTATTTGCCCGCTATGCCGACACCCTCTGTCCGCTGGTCCGCGGCAATACGATCATTACCGATTTTCTGGCCCAGACTCATCTGGCCGATCCTCGCGCCGGCGAAGACGGAACGGCTATTGGAGAGGGCCTTGCGCTGGCCGCTGCACGCTTGCAAAAGGCCGAAAAGCAGATTCAGGAAGACTGGGAAAAACTGAAGATCGTTCGCCCCGGCGAAAATCCGGATTTTACAATAAAAAGCAAGGTCATCATTTTGCTGACAGACGGCCACAATAACGCGGGGCAAATTCGCCCAATGGAAGCTGCGAAAATGGCCGCAGAATGGGGCATTCGGATCTATACAATCGGAATCGGAACACCCACCCGGACAGATCCAGGGCCGGATGAAGGACTCCTGAGAGCCATTGCCAAAACAGGCAACGGTTTTTATGCGCGAGCCGTAGATGCCGATCAGTTGCGCAAGATCTATAAAAAAATAGACGAGTTGGAGAAAACCGAGGTCAAAAGCATTGAGTATGTCAGTTACACCGAGCGGTTTGGCCCCTGGGCAATGGCGGCCCTGGCGGCTCTGGGTTTTGAGATTTTAACAGGCGCTACAATCTTTCGAAAAAGTCCATAAGGAAAGAAACGACTGATGACATTTGGAAACGACAACGCGTTTTCGCTTTTATTTGCGGCGGCTTTTATCATACTGCCGGCGCTGATCTGGGGATTGTGGCGAAGCCGGCAAGCCCTGTCCATTCTTTCCGAACCCTCTTTGCTTGCGGCCATCAATACACAGGTTCGCCTGTCCAGAAAGATCCTCAAATCGCTTCTGTTGCTGATCGCTTTTGTGCTGATGGTCATTGCCCTGGCCCGTCCCCAGTGGAATCCTCGCACCCGGCAAATCAAGCGGCAGGGTCGAGATGTGGCGATCCTGCTGGATACCTCTCGTTCGATGCTGGCCGAGGATCTTAGACCCAATCGGCTGGAGCGAGCCAAACTGTCCATCCGGGACCTGATGGAACGTCTGTCGGGCGACCGGATCGGTCTGATTACCTTTGCCGGCAGCAGCACAGTCAAATGCCCTCTCACACAGGATTATGCCTTTTTGCGCCTGGCTCTTGAGCAAATCACGACAGAAAGCACAGACCGCGGCGGAACCAATATCGGCGATGCCATTCGCAAGTCCTCGCAGGAGGTTTTTGACGAACAATTGAAGGAATTCAAAGATATAATTTTGATCACGGATGGAGACGACCTGGAGGGCAGTTTCCCCATAGAAGCGGCCAAACAGGCAGGCGAAAAG
>JAKJEN010000052.1:16308-16629 GCA_022705405.1 Planctomycetota bacterium
ATCCGTATCATCGCGGTGGGATTGGGAGACCCGACTGAAGGGGCAAGGATCCCGATCTCCGCTGCCGACGGCTCCAAAACATTTCTCAAATATGAAGGCAAGGAGGTCTGGGCCAAACTGGACGATAAAACTCTTCGCAAGGTTGCTGCCGCCACGCCCGGCGGCGCCTATATTCCCGTCCAAACCGGCGCTTTTGACCTGGGAGGGCTTTATGAAGATCTGGTGGCCAGGGCGGAAAAAAGAGAACTGGAAGAAGCGGCCGTAATTGAATATGATGAGAAGTTCCAGATTTTTCTGGCGCTGGCTTTGACGCTGATTATC
>JAKJEN010000053.1 GCA_022705405.1 Planctomycetota bacterium
AACTCCTCGCAGCCTAAAATCGGTCAGTTTGAGTTAGTTATTGAATTACCATCCTCCGCCTTTGCGTAAGAGCCCTGACAAAGACCGGCAAAATACAATCCTAAATTCAGCAGTAAAGCGGCCAGATATTGAAAGATAAATCGCTTCATCCTTTTTCTCCTTCTCAAGGATGCTGTTAATGAAATAAGAAACGCAACCCGCATAATCGAACCCTTTTCAAACAAGATTTCCTCTTTTTATTTGATTCTGCCGTTGCCGAAAAGCAAAATAAATTCAGAAATACATTCAATCAAAAAAACTTATTGTGTAGAATATATATCCAATATCAATTAGTTTCTTTATCCAAAAAACAGTTTCAACAGCCAATTTCCACAAATATATATACATGGTCTCTATTGTCTTTATATGTCAATCAAATACCGGTTGCAAATTTCTTGCAAGCAGGCAGGGCTTTTCTATAATGGAGTGTTTGAAAATACAGAACCTAAAAGATAGGAAATTCGTAGGTTAGGCCGAGTGGCGGAATGGCAGACGCTGGGGATTTAAAATCCCCTGCCCGCTTTTGGGCGTATGGGTTCGAATCCCATCTCGGCTAATCTGCGGCTTTGAATCGCCCGAACAAAAACAGAAACCTTATTAAATACTGGCTTGCGTATAGTCATCCGGAGGTGAAGATGCTAAAACAAGATATCTGTTTACAGGATGTAGATCGTCCAAATCTTTATCGGGATATTTTTCCTTATACGGAGTTTCCGAGGGTCCAATTTGAAGAGCAGTCGGTTCCGATGGAAATTCCGGAGGATTTTTGGATTACCGATACGACCTTTCGTGACGGCCAGCAGGCCCGCGCACCCTACAGCGCCGAGCAGGTCGCCCGAATTTATGATTTTTTACACCAGATCAACGGCGGCACTTCTCTGATTCGCCAGTGCGAATTTTTTCTCTACTCCGACCGAGACCGCAAGGCCGTCGAACTGTGCAAGGAAAAAGGGTATTCCTTTCCGGAAATTACCGGCTGGATTCGCGCGACAGCGGCCGATTTCAAATATGTCACCCAGATGGGACTGAAAGAAACCGGCATTTTGACCAGCGCCAGCGATTATCATATTTTCCTGAAATTGAAAAAAACCCGCGCCCAGGCCATGCAGTCCTATCTGGACATCGTCAAGGCCGCTCTGGATAGCGGCATTCGGCCGCGTTGCCACTTTGAGGACATCACCCGGGCCGATTTTAACGGTTTTGTGCTGCCGTTTGCGGCTGAACTGCTGAAACTCTCCCAGCAGTACAACTGTCCGGTTAAGATTCGGCTGTGCGATACGCTGGGCTTTGCGGTGCCGTTTCCAAACGCGACGTTGCCCCGGTCGCTGCCCAAACTGATCGCGGGTCTGCGCAAGATCGGCGTTCCCTCCAGCTGGCTCGAATGGCATGGGCACAACGATTTTCACAAAGTACAGATCAACGGGGCAGCCGCCTGGCTGTACGGGTGCAGCGCATCCAACTGCGCTATCTTCGGCGTCGGCGAGCGCACCGGCAATCCGCCGCTGGAGGCGCTGGTAATCGAGCACGCCCAACTGGCCGGAACCAATCCGAAGGTCAATTATGCCGCCATCACGGAACTGGCAAACTACGCTCACAAGGAACTGGGTTTCAAACTGGCGGCCAACTATCCGCTGGTGGGACGGGATTTTAATGTGACCCGCGCCGGCATTCACGCCGACGGACTGCTGAAGAACGAAGAGATTTACAACTGTTTTGACACCCTCAAACTGCTTCATCGGACGGTAGGAGTGGCCATTACGGATAAAACAGGCGCCGCCGGCATCAAGCACTGGATCGAGGAACGCTATGTGATCGATATTCCCAAGCATGATCCGCGAGTGGTATCCATTAAAAATAAAATCGACGAGGAATACACCGCAGATCGAATGTCGGCCATTTCAGACGATGAAATGGAGACCTGGGTCAGCGAGGTATTCGGCGCTCAGCTGCCGCCCAGGAGGTGACCGGGTTGAAGGGTCAAAAGATCCAGGCGGTTTTGTTTGATCTCGGCGAAACGTTGATTATGTTCGGGCGGCTGCGGGTTTATGAAACATTCAACCGGGCCGCCCGTCTTTCCTATGATTACCTGAAAGGTCTGGATCAGCCGGTAGGTTGTTTTCGCCGCTATTGGCTGTGGAATTTTTTCGGCATTCGACTTCGTCTTTTGATTTCTTTTCTAAGCGGCAATGATTTTGATTCCCTGACTACCCTGCGAAGGTACGGGCAAAAAAAAGGATTCAATCTGACCGAACCGCAATGGGAGGAACTGAACTGGCGATGGTATCAGCCGCTGGCTGAACAGGGACGGATCGAACCCCAAACGGAAAACGCCCTTAAAACGCTCAGACAGTCGGGGTTAAAACTGGGCATTTTGTCCAACACTTTTGTCCACGGCAGTTCGATGGATCGGCACCTGAAAGAAGCGGGACTGCTGGACTACTTTGACCTGCGGCTGTACTCCTATCAGTATTCCTTCCGCAAGCCGGATCGTCGGATCTTTCTGGAGGCGGCCCGCCGAATCGACGCCCAGCCGGAGCAGATTGTCTTTGTCGGCGATCGAATGGACAAGGATGTGCGCGGCGCACAAAACGCCGGGATGATTCCTGTGCTCCGACACGCCTATACCAACCAAAAAAAAGATATACCCGCGGAAATTTTTCGGATACAATCCATCAAGGAATTGCCCGAGTTGATCGAATCCCTGAATCGGAAAGACTGACACATGGCGGCCCAGGCCTATCAGAAATGCATCAACCTTCGCTGCGGAGCGGAATTTGACCGGATGGAGGTTTTATTTGAGTGTCCCCGCTGCGGCGACCTGCTGGATGTCCGCTATCCGTGGGACAGACTGGCGGTTCCCAGGAAACTAAGCGATTTTTCAAAAAAGTGGGCGCAGCGCAATAATCCGCTCAATTTTTCAGGGGTCTGGCGATTTGCCGAACTGCTGCCTTTCTGTGAAAAAAAGTATCGTGTGACCATCGGCGAGGGACAAACGGTTCTGCAAAGAAGCGACGACCTTGCGGCGGAACTGGGTATGCGGCCCGGCGCGTTGTATCTGCAATATGAAGGGCTCAATCCATCCGGCTCGTTCAAGGACAATGGGATGACCGCCGCCTACAGCTACGCAAAGATGGTCGGAGCCGCCGCCAGCGCCTGCGCCTCAACCGGCAATACCTCCGCCTCGATGGCTCTCTATTCGCACAGTTGCGGCCTGAAGGCCACGGTCTTCATCGGCGAGGGAAAAATCGCCTTCGGCAAACTCAGTCAGGCGATGGACTACGGCGCCTATACCCTTCAGATTGCCGGAGATTTTGACGACTGCATGCGGCAGGTGCAGGAGGTTTGCCGCAAGCTGAAAATCTATCTGGTTAACTCGCTCAACCCTTTTCGGCTGGAAGGCCAGAAGACCATTATGTTCCGCATCCTTGAGCAGCTCGGCTGGGAAACGCCGGACTGGATCATCGTGCCCGGAGGCAATCTGGGCAATTCCAGTTCCTTTGGAAAGGCCTTTGCGGAGCTGGCGGAACTGGGACTTATCAATCGTATTCCGCGACTGGCGGTCATCAACGCCGCCGGAGCCAATACGCTCAGCGAACTGGTCAATGAGCGAGGCCTGCGATGGAATGGCGGAAACGTTGATCAGGAAATGATCGCCGATTATTATGCGGAACTGGACAGCCGCAACAATCGCGCTAATACCATCGCCTCGGCCATTGAGATCTCCCGGCCGGTTAATCTGAAAAAATGCCTGCGGGCGCTGGAGGTCTGCAAAGGTGTAGCGCTGGCGGTTTCCGATGAAGAAATCCTCGACGCCAAGGCCCAGATCGGCAAATACGGTCTGGGCTGCGAGCCGGCGTCGGCCTCCACCATCGCCGGATTAAAGCATCTGCTGGCAGACGGGATTGTCGGGCCTGACCAGCGGGTTGCCTGTGTCCTGACCGGCCATTTGCTCAAAGACCCCAACGTCACCGTCAACTATCACAGCCAAATGGCTCGGCCGTTCAGCAACCCGCCCGTACAGGTTCCCAACGACCTGGACAAAATCATCTCATTGATCAAGGCATAGGAATATATCAAGATGTTATAGGTATTGTATATCTTAATAAATTAAATAATTTTAATTATTTTGTTGACTTCAAGTGTCGATATTGATTTTATACGGCATAAAAGAAATGTAATGGGCAGTATTCTTAACCATCTCTCTGGAATATTTCCCCTAAATTAAAAGCAAGAGAGGTATTTTGGGGTTCGAACACCGAACCCAGGAGCAAGAACAAATGAGTACCGGTACAGTAAAGTGGTTTAATGACAGCAAGGGTTATGGATTTATCACCCCCAGTGATGGCGGCAAGGATCTGTTTGTCCATCACTCAGAGGTTCAGGCCAATGGTTTTCGTTCACTGCAGGAAGGCCAGTCGGTAGAGTTTGAAGTCGGCCAGGGCAAAAAAGGCCCCTGTGCTACTAAGGTAAAACCCCGCTAATCAGCGATTCCGACCAAACACAAAAAACCCCGCCAGTGGCGGGGTTTTTTTATGCTGTAAAAGGTCGGTCTTTCTATTGCGGGCGGAATCGGCATCCATGATTTTATCCACTCGGAAAAATCTCCATGCTCTCCAAAAACGATTTCACCAATTCCATCGGAAGGCCCGCCCATTCTATCCGACTGCAATGGATTTATTTCTTCTTCAAAAGAGAGGACGCCGTGACACGGCATGTCTTGCCGTTGCGGCGAATGATCACATGTTGGCCCAGAAGGGCCTTCTTTTCAATCTCTTTACGAACCGCGCGCTTAAGAGACTCACAGGCCTCTAAGCCCATTTTACTGATTTTCTTTGTACGCATCTGCACACCTTAAAATCTTCTCATAGATTTCATCGTTCAAGATCGTTCTGTTCGGGGAAGTTTCTTCAAAAATAAGGACCGGTTCCGGATTGGAATTATCATAGCAAAATACCTTGTCACATAAAGGAATATAGGAATAGATCAAATTATAAATAACCCGTGGATAACGGCGAACAATCGTCTCATCGGGAATATCATGTCCGCCCTGCCTGACACGCTCTCGAATACGCCTTTTTGAAAAATCCGCATCCGGGATCCACAAAAAAAACAAAACGATTCTCCATGAATCCCGTCGCAATTTTTTGATAAGATTTTGATGGCCCCGACCCGCCAAGGTTGTTTCGAAGGCAAAATCCTTTCGCTGCTCAATATTTTTGTAAATCTCCTGCAAAAAGAGTTTTCCGGCTTTCAATTGGGCAGCCGCAGTATTTAAAGGAGAAAGTCCATGGGCAATCAGGTCGGCGTTTATAAAATTTCGGCATCCTGCAATCTCCGGAAGATAATACAGGGCAAACGTTGTTTTTCCGGCGCCGTTGGGACCGGCAATAATATAACAGGTTGGTTTTGCTTTTTTGCTCATCGACTATTCATAGGGATTATAAAACATCCACCGCTATCTTTCAATATATCTGTTTCTGTTCCGTATAACTCGAAACAAGTAAGCGGCACCCACCCTCAGGGATTTTATGTCCTCAAGGAAATCCCTATACTCTCCAAAAGCGACTTCACCAGTTCCATCGGCAGTCCTATGACATTGGTAAACGATCCTTCAATCCGCTCGACGAACTGATCGGCGGTTTCCTGGATGGCATACGCCCCGGCCTTGCCTTGCCAAGTACCGCCGTCGATGTGCTTGGCGATCTGTGCCTCGGTCATTTTTCTTGGATAAACAATCGTCGTGTCAGTCTTGGCAATTTGAATTCCTCTTTCCTTCCACACCAGCGCCAATCCCGTGATGACCTTGTGCGGGCTGACAAACAACTGCCGAACGATTAAAGCCGCCTCGGCCGCATCCGCCGGCTTGCCGATCAGATTGCCATTCAGATCCACCAGAGTATCGGCTCCCATAACCAGCCGATCCGGATACAAAGCGGCTACATCCAGCGCCTTCGCCAGCGCCAATCGGCGTGCCGCCTCTACACAACTCATTCCTTTGGAAATCAATGTCTCTTCATCAACCCCGGAGGCAATCACTTCAAACCGATACCCCTCTCTTTGCAGCAATTCCTTTCGGCGCGGCGAACTCGAAGCCAAAATAAAAGAAGCCGTCTGGCTCATTGCAGCCCCTTGAATCGCACCGAGTAGGTAATTTTTTCGCAGAATGCGCGATATTCGGTTTCAATCTTTTTGAAATCCGGATCGATATACTGGGCAAACAACCGAGGGGAGACCTGCCGATTCCAGGCCACCGTCATCGGCAGATTTCGATTAGAGGCCAGTTCCGCTTCAGCCGGACTGAGCGGCCAGTTGCCCCGCAGTCCTGCGGCCATCAACATATGATACTTTTTAAGATAATAGCCGTAATATTCCTCCCGCAGAAAACGTACCAGCGCATAGGTCTGGGCATAAAAAGCCACCACCGCCTCCTCGCCTCCGCTGGCCTCCGGAAGCACCTGTCCGGGATTGAGGGCAAGCAAATGCTCCAGCGGAATCATCCGCCCAGCCAGCAGGGTTTCCTTCAGCGCCCCCAGACGGTTCAGATTCCGCTGGGGTTCAAATACAAACCGCCCCTGATGGTACCGACAGGTTTCAAACAGTGTGGCAACCCCTTCATCCAGCCAACTCGGAAGCCGGTAGGCAAAAAAGCGGCTGTTAAACTGATGCCATCCTTCATGCCCGAGCACTGAAAAGGTTTGGGTACGCCCGATGTTATAGGCCACGCAGGTTTCGTTAATTGCGTAAGCCCCCTTCTGAATCCGCAGATATACCTCGGCGTGCGGGCCGGTAAAATCCTTCGTAAAGGCCTCCCACTCGCTGCGCAGTCCGAACAGATAGGTCACATATCGGCGGTCAGTACTGACCGGATCGGGCAATTGGGCTTGATAGGCCTCATAAGCGCTTTCCATAAATGAGGGCACCTGCCGAAGCATCAGTGGGTCGGCCAGCGTTGTATAGACTTCATAATGGCGGGTGGTAATTTTGATGCCCGGTCCGTACGGGTTTTCCCACACCTCAGTCTGACGGACTGCGGGCAGATCCTGCAGATACTGCGCCAGTCCCCGCGGCGTAGATAAGCCGGAGCCGGAAGGTTCAGATCTTGCGTCGGAAGAAAGCGGCTGGGCACATCCAAATCCAAGACATAGAATCAGCAGTCCGCACAGTAAAGAAACGATCCGCTGCATAGCGTTTTAAACCTCGATCTGTTCCCAGGCCGCCCCAAAGACCTCCGCTGTAAACAGGAAGACGCGGACAGAAGGGTCCTTTCTCCAGGCCCCCGGCCGTAAACCTGCCTTGTGAACGCAGCAGTAATCCAGAAATTCCTCTTTTGTCCAACCGGTCTCCGTTGCCACCTGCGGCAGAAAGCACCCGCTTCGATATCCATCTGTGATATAAATTCCGTGCACGCCCAACTGGAGTTCAAGCGGGTTATCCGTTTTTTCCATCGGCGACAAAACCGATATCTCCAAATACAACTGCGGCAGTTCCGCCGGAGTAATTCGGTCTCCGGCAAATCGCGGATCCTGCGCCGCTGAGGAAACCGCCATCCGACTGACCATCTCGATCAGCGGCCGGTCGGGATCAAACTGTCCGATGCAGCCGCGAAGTTCCTGGCCGTTTTTCAGCGTGACAAAACATCCGCGATGGGCCAAAAGATGGGGATCCCGGGCTGATACCGCCGGCGGCCTCTGATATCCACGCACCGCCGCGTGAACCGCCTGCTTGGCTGTCTTTAGCAGAATTTGACGCTGATTTTCATCCATTTCCGCATCGTACCAGAATCGGCTTTTTTTAGCAATCTTCGGCTCTTGATGAACACGCAAAGAACTCAGGTAGGGCTATTCCATACGGACTTTGACGACAATTTTTTTGACCTTCTCCGGACCGTCTATCGACCGGCAGGGCAAATGCGGCTCATGCGGCCAAAAGATCGCAAACATCCCCGCCTCCAGCGCCACCCGGCTGGTCGCGGCGGGCTTGCGGTAAAACGCAATATCCTTTTGACTGTCATATGGCTGCTCCTGGATCAGTCCTTCAAGCGGATGATACCCGATGCACTCACGGCCGGAAACGACATACTGAATATCCAAGTACAGTTGATGAATCTCCAGCAGCCCTGCCTCAAACGGCTGGGTCTGGTATTCCTGCACAATAAAAAACAGATCCTCGCCTTCCACCTCATATCGGCCTTCGACGGCTGTGCGGACATAGTCTTCATTCAGCAGCGCAAGGCCCGCCATTATCCTTTCCTCCAGCCGATTGTATTTTTCTATTCGGCTTAGCTGATCAACAATCATTTCGTTCTCCTCTGCTACAGGTCCAGTTTCTCTCGCAGATACGTCTTGACCTGATCTATGTGAACGCGGGTCTGCTCCATACTGTCCCGCTCTCTCACAGTGACGGTGTTGTCCTCCCGGCTCTGGCCGTCTACCGTAATGCAATACGGCGTACCCGCCTCGTCCTGTCTGCGATAGCGGCGCCCTACGGCGGCCTTTTCATCATAAAATACCGTAAAATATTTTTTCAGATCGTTATAGATATTCATCGCGATCTCGGGCATGCCGTCTTTTTTCACCAGCGGGAAGACGCCCGCCTTGACCGGCGCCAGGGCCGGATGAAAACGCAGCAGATTCCGCTGCTCATTGTTGACCTGTTCCTCATCATACGCATCCACCAGGAAGGCCAGCGTGCTGCGGTCGATGCCCGCCGACGGCTCGATCACATACGGCACATACCGCTCGCGAGTCTCTTCATCGAAATACGCCAACGGCCCCTTGAGATAATCCTCCGATTCCTGCCTGAGCGCAATCTTCGTCAGATCGCCCTTGTTCTCGTACCAGTCGTTCATTGTGCGAATGCCGCGCTGGTGCTGGCGCAGGTCGTAGTCGGTGCGGTTGGCGATGCCCTCCAGTTCCTGCCAGTCGCCGGAGCCGAATGGAAATTTATATTCCACATCCACACACGCCTTGGCATAGTGCGCCAACTCGTCTTTTTCATGCTCGCGGAAGCGCAGGTTTTCTTTCTTGATGCCGTACTCCAGATACCAGTTAAACCGCTGCTGTTTCCAGTGCTCAAACCAGGACTCGTCGGTGCCGGGTTTGCAGAAAAATTCCAGTTCCGCCTGCTCGAACTCGCGCGTGCGGAAGATAAACGCCTTGGTCGTCACCTCGTTGCGAAAGCTCTTGCCGATCTGGGCAATGCCGAAAGGCACTTTGATGCGAGTTGAATCCAGCACATTGCGAAAATTGGCAAAGATGCCCTGAGCGGTCTCTGGCCGCAAGAAAAGGGTCATTGTATCGTCCACATTGGCTCCCATCTGAGTCTCAAACATCAGTTTGAAGGCCATCGGCTGGCCAAATTGGCCGACTGCGCCGCAGGCCGGACAGACCTTGCCCGAAAGATCCTGCGATTGCTGGGGCTCTGCAGGCACAGGGGCATTGGACGGTTTGGAATCCTGCAGGTGATCAACGCGCGAACGGGTGCCGCATTTTTTGCACACCGTCACCAGATCGGCAAACTTATCGGCATGGCCGGAGGCCTTCCAGACCATCGGGTGCATCAGAATCGAGCAGTCCAGCCCCACCACATCCTCCCGCATCTGGACTACATGCTTCCACCAGGCGTTGCGGACATTGCGCTTGAGTTCAGCCCCCAGCGGGCCGTAGTCATAACAGCTGGCCAGGCCCCCGTAAATCTCACTCGATTGATAGATAAATCCCCGCCGCTTGCACAGCGATACAATGTCGTCCAGTCTTGCCAGTTTCGCCATATTGTCTTTCCTATGATAGACTTATGCCCATTTTAGTCAGATACAGAGGGAGCCAATATAACGAAAAGCCCCCAAATAATCAAATGTGATTCTCGGGGTGGTTTTCATAATAACGATGTTTAAAATCACTTTTGGGTTTATTCGCCCCCAACATTTGGCATGTTCTGAAATGAGAAGATTTTTCTCGTATTATTCTATACCCCGTTTTGAAAGCCGGTTTTTTTCATTGTGTTAAAGCTGCTTGGCGATCTTTGGACTGCCGCCCAGGTCAATGCGCAAGTACCCCATCTAAAAGCGTTTTTGAAAAAACTGGAAAATCGGCGGCGAACATGCTACCCTTTTTCCAGATTGTTTACTGAGGTTTAAGGAGCGACAAAAAAAGTATGATTCGCTTTAAATGCCCGAATTGCGAAACTATCCTGCAAATCGGCAGGGAGTACGCCGGCCAATCCGTCCTCTGCTCGACATGCAATACCCAATTGATCGCCCCTGAGATGTCGGCTCCTGAGCCATCCCCTGACAAGGCCTGCCGCGATATGATTCTCTGTGTATGCGGACAATGCAAGTCCATATTCAAGATTCCGGTCGCCTCCAGCGGCAGGCAGGTCCCCTGTCCCAAATGCGGCCATGCCGCCCATATTCCGGATCAGGAACAGGCCGTCAGTGAAGACGATACCTTAAGATTTGCCTGTCCCGACTGCGAACAATCCTACTGCGTGCTGGCCAAATACGCCGGCAAAAAGTTCAAGTGCCTTGTCTGCAAACAGCCGTGTGCAATCCCGCAGCCCATCCTGCCTTCGCAAAATCGGAATCAAATCGTACTGGAAGAAGAAAAATCTTCCTCTCCGTCCATTCGGCCTGCACAAAAAACTTTCCAACCCCCAAAAAAATCGAGAACCTTTTCTTTCAAAATCATAACCGCCGTTCTGGCCGCTGTTATCGGATTTGCCGCAGGATTTATCGTTGTTTACATGCTGCTCAAACCGCACAAACGAAGTTTTCAAACGCATCCAGTTCAAACAGCCCAACCGTCTCAAGTTGAGGAATAATCGTGAAGGTCAATCCCGCTTTGCCTTTTCTCTGCTTGTTTTTTTAGGGCACGATTTGCCGATGTCCGGATTTTTGTTTTTCTTGTTTTTTTTTTGCGATCCAGTACAATAAAAAGATGTATACGGTACTTGCGGAAACAGAATTTCGGTCCTCTCACAGTTTGCGTCTGATCGACGGCGGTCAGGAACCGCCTCATGAGCATCTGTGGCGGATTACGGCGGCAGTCCACTGTCGGCAACTGGATGCCGTACAGATGGGAATGGATTTTTATGAACTCAAAGCCCTGCTGGAGGAGTGCATTCGGCCTTTTGTCGGCCGGCGGCTCGAACAGCAGGAGGCCTTTTCTGCGATCAATCCGACGGCCGAATCCGTAGCCCGTGTGATATACGACCGGCTGGCTCCTAAACTACCGCCCAGCCAGACGCTTGCCTGGACCGAGGTCACTGAAGCGCCGGGATGCAGGGTTCGTTATAGACCCGATTGATTTGACTCCAGTCGGCCCTGAGAATAGCCGATAAAAAAAGTGGAAAAAGAGTTCAAACGAATTTCAGGAACGGAAATTCATGCAGTGTCAAAATTGTAAAAATCAGACCGCTACGATTCACCTGACGGAGATTACCAACGGCAATCGCACCGAGACGCACCTGTGCCAGACCTGCGCCCAGAAACAGGGGCTGGCGGTACAGACTCAGATCCCGCTCAATGAACTGCTCAGCACGCTGCTCAGCGCCCAGCCGGAAGCCACCGGCGAGGACTCGACGCCGCAGGAAGAAAAGGCCTGTCCGCGATGCGGCATGACCCTGCGTCGATTCAGCAAAGAGACGCTTCTGGGCTGCCCGCAGGATTACGAGGTCTTTGAAAAAAATCTGCTGCCGCTGATCCAGCGAACCCACAACGGCAATACAGAGCACTGCGGTAAAACGCCCAGTTCTGTCGGACCTGAACAGGACAAGCAGATTCAACTGGCCGCTCTCCGCCGACAGTTGGACGTCGCCCTGCGAAACGAACAATATGAAACCGCCGCCCGCCTTCGGGACCAGATTCGGAACCTTCAATGAATCCAGCGGATCTTTCCAGTCAGCCCAGCCCCTGGATCAACCAGCCGGGCCCTGATTTTGAAATCGTGATTTCTTCCCGTGTGCGCCTGGCCCGTAATCTGGAGGGCTATGAATTTAAGCCCTGCCTGAGCGCCCAGCGACAAAATGAAATCCTTGAGATCCTGACCCCAGCGCTTCTGTCGCTGGATCAAAAGCTCTATTACATTGATGTGGATAAGATCGCCGCCGTCGAGCGGGAACTGCTGGCCGAACGCTATCTGATCAGTCCGGCCCATGTCCGAGGCAAAGGCCCCCGCGGCGTGGCCATTGCGGAAGAAGAAAACTTCTCCGCCATGATCAACGAAGAAGATCATCTGCGGATGCAGGCCTATGCGCCGGGTTTGCAGCTGAAGGCGTGTCTGGATCGGGTCAATCAAATTGACGATCAAATCGAAAAGAAGGTACGTTTTGCGTTTCATCCGAGGTTTGGCTACCTGACGGCCTGCCCGACCAACCTGGGCACCGGCATCCGCGTATCGGTCATGCTGCATTTGCCGGGGCTGAAGATGACCGGCCAGATCGATAAATTCTTTGCCGCCGCCCGCGACTGCAATCTGGCTGTCCGCGGGGCGTTCGGCGAAGGATCAGAAACCGTCGGCGATTTCTATCAACTGTCCAATCAGGTGACGCTCGGTGTGGCCGAGGCCGAGGTGGTATCCAATTTCACCGAAAAGATCGTTCCCAAGATTGTCGAATACGAACGC
This sequence comes from Planctomycetota bacterium, assembly GCA_022705405.1. Classification (GTDB taxonomy): domain Bacteria; phylum Planctomycetota; class Phycisphaerae; order Sedimentisphaerales; family Anaerohalosphaeraceae; genus JAHDQI01. Next base: position 12,660 of record JAKJEN010000053.1, read on the forward strand.
GCCGCTCGGCAGACCCTGATCGAACAGTCGCCTTATGTCGTCGATGACAAAATCCAGCGAGCCCTGGGGGTGCTTCGCAACGCGCGGCTGATCAGTTCCCAGGAAGCCCTGGTCCTGCTCAGCCAGGTCCGGCTGGGCGTTCACATTGGGCGCATCTTCGAGATTCAGGTTTCCAAAATCAATAACCTGTTCTTCCATCTTCAGCCGGCACATCTTCAGATGCGGGCCGGCAAGTCTCTTGATCCTGATCAAAGAGACAGTTTCCGCGCCCAGGTCATCCGCAAAGCCCTCTCGCCAAATTAAACAGAGGACGATCAAATCCTTGACGGAATTCTTCCGCTCGGCTATTCTACTGTCAAATGATCGGCGGGCTTTCAGCCCTATCGTGACTGTGAGTCAAGTATGAATCCGCAAGACAGCCAGATTGGAGAAGTTCGGGCAGGTCCCGGCTTTGTATTATTTTTTATTTTTACCCTGGCCCTTTTTTTTGACGCTGCCGCCACCAGCGTTTTTATGATTCAAAACGGCCCGGTTTACGAGGTCCATCCGCTGGTTCGCGTCGCGTCCATAGCGCTGGGGCCTGTATACGGCCCAATTTTAGGCGCTGTTTGCAAGATCCTGGCAGGGCTGGGGTTGATTTATTTTCACCGGACGCTGGCACGGCTGATTTTGCCGGCCGTGACGATCCTGTCTCTTTGTGCCGGCGCGTACAATCTTCTTGCTTGGCCCCTTTACCAGATAGGATTTCTCCGCTCTCTGCCGTTTTAGTCAATCTTAAATTCCTCTTTTTAACCAGCGAATCGGTTGCTATAGTAGGTCCCCTTGGAAAGGACAACAATGAGTGAACGGATGCCCAGACGAATTTTTATCAGCGCCCTGGAGCCCAGCGCCGAGGCACATTGCGCCAATCTGATCCGTGCGGCCAGGCGGCTTACCGAAGGCCCCGCCGCCGAATGGCCGGGCGCCGACCATAAGCACATTCCCCTCCGACACGGCCCGCCCTCTTTCCAATGGGCCGGACTAGGCGGACCAAAAATGGCTGCCGAGGGCTGTCGACTGCTGGCCAGCCCAGTGACACGCGCGGCCATGATATATAATGTCTTTACACAACTGGGATATTATCGCTCGCTGTTGAAAAACGCAATTCATTATCTTCGCGTCAATCCCGTTGATCTGGCGGTAGTGTGCGATTCGCCGGCTTTCAATTTCCACATTGCCAAAGCCGCCAAAAAACTAAATATCCCGGTGCTGTTTTATGTAGCCCCGCAACTGTGGGCCTGGGCTCCGTGGAGGATCTTGAAACTCCGCCGCAGCTGCGATCGGTTGGCATGTATCCTGCCGTTTGAAAAGGAATGGTTTACAAAACGAGGCATTCCAACTGACTTTGTCGGCAACCCCCTGTTTGATGAAATTGCGTTCAACCCTGACCAGTGTTACAAATCCTATGGCGATTATAGCCCGTCCGCCCCGAAAATTGCGCTCTTTCCCGGCTCGCGAAGCGCCGAACTCAACACACTTTGGCCGGTTATGCAGAAGACCGCGGCGCAGGTCGCACAGACCCGTCCGCAGATGGAATTGTTTGCCGCTGCTGCCGACGAAGAAAAACTTGAAACTCTCAAGACGAACCAGATCATCAACCTCCCTATCCAATATCAAATTGGGGATGTCTTTTCGCTGGCTCGCCGGGTCGATCTGGCCCTGGTTGCTTCCGGTTCGGCCACCCTGCAGGTTGCTGCGGCCGGCTGTCCAATGCTCGTGCTGTACCATTCCAATCCGATTCTGTGGCACACGCTCGGCCGCTGGCTGATCCGCACCCGGTATTTGTCATTGGTTAATATTTTAGCCGGTAAGGAACTGGTTCCGGAATTTATGCCCTGTCTGCCTCGTGTTGAAACGATTTCCGCCCGCTGCAGCGGGATGCTCGACAACAAATTATCGCTGATCCAAATCAGCACAGCCCTGGTTGAGCTGACCCGGCCCTTTGCCAAACAAAAGGCCTGCGACAGCGCCGCGCAAATTCTGCTGGATATGCTCCACTCTCCATAGCAGACTTTTTCAATTTCAAAGTATCAGAGTTTTCTACAAAATAACTTTTTAAAAGACCCCATGGAAACTCGCGGGTGATATAGTCTTTTTTGGCAAACCCGACATAAGGGATAACAAAACAAAAACGGGAACAATATTGCACAGAGGTAACAGATGAAAGCCGTTTATTTGAAAAAGAAAAGGATAGGTGCGGTCTGGAAAAAATTCGTCCAACGGCCTAATCAAAGAATCTGCAATCTTCTGGTTCGCTTTATCTTCCTCAGGTAAAATATGCCACTGAGCGAATTCACGCGCGGCTACCCCGTTCTATCGAGATAGATGATCTCTACAACATGGGCATTCTGATGCTGATCAAGGCCTTTGAACACTTTGATCCAAAGCAGGGCACCAAGTTTGAAACCTATTGCCCCCATCACATTGAAGGTTCTATTCGCGATGGGCTGCGTAAAAACGATTGGATACTGCGCCAAGTGTGAGCTAAGGCCATCCGGCTAAAAAATATCATGGCGCGGCTGGAAGCCATCTTCTTGCTTCCGCCTACTGAATTCGAGCTGGCCAAAGAACTCGAACTGGATTAGGCGGGCTTTTATGACTTTTTGAAAGAGGCCAATCCCATCACACTCTTTTCATTAAGTCGAGAATTTGTCGGAAAAGACGGGCAGAAAGATTTCCGGGAAATCGACGGCATCTCAGACCGTAAAAGTCCGAATCCTGTGCACAAAGCCCAGAGTCGAGATCTGAAAGAATATCTCAAGCAGAATATGTCACGGAGAAAAATATTAATCTTGACGTTGTATTGTCTGGAACGGATGATGATGAAGGAAATCGGCCTGACCCTCGGCGTCTCGGAATCGCGGGTCTGCAAGATTCACTCGTCCTTCTTCGTTCGGCTTCGGGACCGCCTCCATCGGCAATCCTGCTACGAAAACCTGAACCCCGGCGATGAATTCTCAGGCAGATAACGGCCAACCGGAACGGCTTACCGAATAGCCAGCATCTCCCTCAACTGGCTGGGATGCAGTTCGTTCTGGTCAGTGATCTGCCGCATCTATTTTTGTTTTTTATTTTTTTGTTTTTTTCTGTTGACAGATTGCAAACAGAAGAGTAGATTACAATGGTTCTTTGAAATAAAACATAAGCAGGGAGCGCGGTGAAAATCCGCGACGGTCGCGCCGCTGTAATCGTCCGCCCCGATGTCCATCGGGAAACCGGCAGCCAATGCCACTGTTCGTATGAATGGGAAGGCGCTGTCAGGCAGGATGAGAGTCAGAATATCTGCTATGATGATAAAATGAATCATGTTCTCGCGTAAAGAACAGCATTCATCCGGATTGTTAGGAGAATTCTGTTTTACTGTTCAATCCAGACACAATGAGCTTTCAAGCCGTTGTTCCTTTCGCGGGAGCAACGGCTTTTTTATTGGGAGAATTTTGTGGAGTGAAAGAAATTATTGATCTTTGAAAAGTTAAACGAAACAGGACTGAATGTCCGATAACAAGGACATGAGACCTTCAGGAACCCCT
>JAKJEN010000054.1 GCA_022705405.1 Planctomycetota bacterium
GGGTGGTCAATGCGCTGTGCGAGCCGGTGGACGGCCTGGGTCCGATTGACGCCCAAAGCCGCCGTCATGTGGAGTATCCGGCTCCGGGAATTGCTCAGCGCCAGCCGGTCAAAGAGCCGCTGGCTACAGGTCTGAAAAGCATTGATTCGATGATTCCGATCGGTCGGGGCCAGCGGGAACTGATTATCGGAGACCGCAAAACCGGCAAGACGGCGATTGCGCTGGATACAATTATCAATCAGAAGGGCAAGGGGGTGATCTGCCTGTATATTGCGATTGGGCAGAAGGAATCGACGGTGGCGGAGGTTGTGGCGACCCTCAAAGAGCGCGGGGCGATGGGGCATACGGTGGTGGTGACCGCTTCGGCCTCCGAGAGCGCGGCGATGCAGTACGTAGCGCCTTACAGCGGCACGGCAATTGCGGAATATTTTATGTATGAGAAGAAGGGCCATGCGCTGTGCATTTATGACGATCTGAGCAAGCATGCCGTAGCGTATCGGGAACTGAGTTTGCTGCTGCGGCGTCCGCCTGGGCGCGAGGCGTATCCGGGGGATATTTTTTATCTGCACAGCCGACTTCTGGAGCGAAGCGTCAAACTCAACGATTCGCTGGGCGGGGGCTCGATTACGGCTTTGCCGGTGGTGGAAACGCAGGAAGGGCAGGTGTCGGCGTATATCCCGACCAATATCATTTCCATTACGGACGGCCAGATTTATCTGCAGCGGGATCTGTTTCTGGCTGGGGTTCGGCCGGCGATCAATGTGGGCATCAGCGTCAGCCGGGTAGGCGGAGACGCCCAACCGCAGGCGATGAAGAAGGTGGCTCCTAAACTGCGGCTGGATCTGGCGGCGTTTCGAGAACTGCAGGATTTTGCGCGGCTGGGGACAGAGTTGGATGAGGCGGCTCAAAAGCAGCTGGACCGGGGCTATCGGATGGTGGAGGTGCTCAAGCAAAAGCAGTTTGCGCCGCTGACCGTGGGGCAGGAGGTGGTCAGTATCCTGGCCGGCACCAGCGGGGCGCTGGATGATATAGAAACGTCGCGGGTCAGCCATTTTATCGAAGAACTGTTGGAATGGATGAAGCTGGATGCGCCGGAATATATTGCAAATCTGGACAAGACCGGAGAATTGACCGACGCGATGCTGGAGGATCTGAAAGAGGCGATCAATACGTATAAAATGATTTATAAATTCTCCTATGGAGCATAAAGCAAGGGTTAGAATTTAAAATTCAAGACAATGGCCAATTCGAGGCAAATCCTGAGTCGGCGGCGGGCGGCGGAGAATATCAGCAAGGTGACCGGTACGATGGAAACCATCAGCGCGGTGCGCTACCGCCAGTATTATCAGCAGTGGGCACAGGGGCTGGCGTTTTATGACGCCCTGGCGCAGCTGGCGTATCTGATGGTGACGGCGGAAACTCCGATTGTTCATCCGCTGATGCAGGGTTCCAGTTCGAAGAACAATGCCCTGATTGTGATTGGCTCGGACCGGGGTCTGTGCGGGGCCTACAACAATGATCTGTTTCGACAAATTGATACGCATGTGAAGATGGCCCGCCGTTTTGGCCGGGAACTGAAGATCTATGCCAAGGGCCGCAAGGTGATCAGTTACATGGATCACCAAAAGATCCAGCCGGCGGGGGTGTATGACCAGTTTGCCGAAACGCCCACGGCCGTGCAGGCCAATCAGATTGGCGATTTTTTTATGAACGAATACATCGAAGGCCGGATCGGCCGACTGGGGATCGTATATAATCGATTCTTTTCTCCGGCCAGTCAGAAGGTGCAGACGCTGACGGTCTTGCCGGTGTCGGATCTGATTGAAGACCTGACAACACGGTCCACGATTATCTGGCCGTGGGAGCAGAACTTTGAAGATTTTTTTATGACGCCTTCGGGGGAAGAGCTTTTCGAAACGCTGGCCAGGATGATTGTGCGGGCGTCTATTTTGGGCTGCTTTATCGAGGCGGCGACCAGCGAACATCTGGCGCGGGTGGTGAATATGCGCAGCGCAACCGACAACGCCGACGAGATGATTGCCAATCTGACCAAGGAATATAACCGGGCCCGACAGGGGCAGATTACAACGGAACTGCTGGATATTGTCAGCGGAATGAACGCGATGAAATAATGGACAGTTTTTCTGCTTAAAGAAAATGGAAAATATAGGACGTGTCACACAGGTTGTAGGCAGTACATTTGAGGCGGAATTTCCGACCGACCGGATCCCGGGGATCTACTCGGCTCTGGAGGTTCGGGGAGAGTTTGAGGGCAAATCGGTTCATCTGGTCGGCGAGGTGCAGCAGCACCTGGGGGGCGGTCGCGTGCGTGCGGTTGCGCTGGGGCATACGATGGGCCTTCGACGCGGGATGGAGGCGCTGGATACCGGGGATTCGCTGAAGGTTCCGGTGGGCAAGCAGACGCTGGGGCGGGTGTTTAATCTGCTGGGCCAAACGGTGGATGGAGGGCCGGAGATAAAGATTGAGGAAAAACGACCGATTCACAGCAAGCCGCCGAAATTTACGGATCTCAGTGCCAAGTCAGAGATGTTCGAGACAGGCATCAAGGTTATTGATCTGCTCTGTCCGTTTGTCCGGGGCGGCAAGACGGGTTTGTTCGGAGGGGCCGGAGTCGGCAAGACGGTAATTATTCAGGAACTGATCGCACGGATTGCCACCCAGCATGGCGGCTATTCCGTGTTTGCCGGCGTCGGCGAGCGGACGCGCGAGGGCAATGATCTGTGGCTGGAGATGCAGCGAACTCGGATCGGCGATTCGGCGGCGACGATTCTCGATAACACCTGCCTGGTGTTTGGGCAGATGAACGAGCCGCCGGGAGCCCGGCTTCGAGTGGCCCTGACGGGTCTTACGATGGCCGAGGCCCTGTGTGAAATGGGCGGAGAGACCTTGTTGTTTATCGATAATATTTTCCGCTTTTCGCAGGCCGGATCGGAAGTGTCCGCACTGCTGGGCCGGATTCCCAGCGCGGTGGGGTATCAGCCGACACTGGCCAGCGAGATGGGTCAGCTGCAGGAGCGGATTACCTCGACCGGATACGGGGCGATTACCTCGGTGCAGGCGGTGTATGTACCGGCCGACGATTTGACGGATCCGGCGCCGGCTACGACGTTTGCTCATTTGGATTCATCGGTGGTGCTTTCGCGGCGGATCACGGAAAAAGGGATTTATCCGGCGGTCGATCCGCTGGAAAGCAGCAGCCGGATTCTGGATCCCAATGTGGTTGGGCAGGCCCACTATGATACGGCCCAGCGGGTATTGGAATATCTGCAGCGATATCAGAGTCTTCAGGATATTATCGCGATTCTGGGGATTGACGAACTCAGCCGGGAGGATCGCCAGATAGTCGGGCGCGCCCGTCGAATTGAACGGTTTTTCTCGCAGCCATTTATGGTGACCCGACAATTTACGGGGATGGACGGCAAGTATGTCCCGGTCTCTGAGACGGTTCGCAGCTGCCGGGAGATCTGCGAAGGCAAGTGGGATCACCTGCCGGAGCAGGCGTTTATGTATATTGGGGTTGTGGAAGAGGCGCAGGAAAAAGCGGCGAAGAAATAAAACAACAGATACGTGTTTTTTTCTTCCGGCCGACAGAAGAGGAATTGGATCGGATGGTTTCGACGGTTCATGGGTTATTTCGAGTGGTTTTGCTGACGCCGAAGGCCAGTTTGCTGGACTGCCGGGCCGGATCGGTCATTTTGCCGGCCCATGACGGCCAGCGGGGCATCCTACGAAACCATTGTCCGATGCTGGCCGGCTTATCGCTGGGAATTTTGCAGGTTCGGGAGATTATAGATCGGCCGGACGCGTTTTATCTGCTGGAGGGGGGCTTTGTGAGGGTGACGGAAAATCATGTGACGATTCTGGCCTATGACGCTGTGACTTTTGAGGGGATGGAAAAGGATCAGATCAAGAATTTTCTTTCCCAAGCGCAAAACACGGCCGCCGGTCAGGATTTTATCCAAACACCGCTGGGAAAGGCGGATGCCGAACGCAGTCGGCTGCTTGTTCGAATGGCAGGGCTGGCCGGAATCGAGGTCGAACCGCTAGAGCAGCCCCAATAAGATACGTGCGGATGTTTGCGTTTGCATTTTTCAGGTCCGAAGGGTACAATCCCTGTCCATATAAACCGGGAGTCAAGATGTCGGGAAAGCGGCAGACAAAACGAACCGGCCCAGAACCTTCGGCTGTTGAGGAGTATGTAGAACGCCTCAGCGAGGAGCAGCGGATGCTGGTGATCCTCAAGGCCCAGTTATATGGGGGCCGCTGGGAACCAATGCTGGAAGATCTGCACAACCGACTGAAGGGAAAACCCTATATTTTCAAGCTGGTCAACCGTATTCAGGACGATATAGAACGGATTGAGCAGATGCGTCGTTTTGAAGACGAGCATAAAGTGGATTTGGCGGATTATGTACATTTATCTGAATAATTAAGGGTCAGGAGTGATCGATGAATCGAATCCTATCCGGATCAATACTTTTGGGATTGTGCTTGACGGCAGCGACTGCGGCTGCGCGGAGCGAGGAATCGGGCTCTTTGGTTTGCGGGGCCTTATCGGATCAGGCAGGGCTTCGGCAGGCCTGGCAGATTCGGCTTCCGATTCAATCAGAAACCGGAGAACGCGTTGATCGTCTGTTTGTTTTTGATCCGTATCTTCTGGTTTTGACCAGTCAGAATTATTTGTTCTGCCGCGACCGGCTGGACGGTTCTTATCGTTTTGAAATGCCGATTGCCGAAAAGGGACTTCCGGTGACGGATCCGCTGTACTTGGAAAATCGAATTCTGTTTCTGATCGGAAGTCAATTGAAGATCTTAGATCCGACCAGCGGGATGATTGTCAAAAAAAAGGATCTGACGGAGGTCGGAGAAAGTCGCAATGCCGGCTTTGCCAAGAACGATCGGTTTGTTTATGTTGCGGGAGTGGATCGACGGGTTTGGGCTTTTCAGATCCAGGAGGACGGGGATTATGTGCGGCTGTTTTCGGCCACAGCAGATAACGATTCGGCGATCACTTCAATCCGAGCCACCAATGAGCGGGTTTATTTTGCGACATTGGAAGGCAATGTGGTGTCGATGGAGGCCGATCAGCCCCGTAAGATCTGGCAGTACAATGCGTCCGGTTCGATTACGGCTCCGCTGCTTCTGGATAAGGAGGCGCTGTATGCAGGCGGACAGGATACCAAACTGTATAAGATCAGCGCATCGAAGGGAACCCTTCTTTGGGATGAGCCGTTTTTTGCGGGAGATAAGATTTTCAACGCGTTCTGCCTGGGCAAGACGCTTTTGTATCTGAACGCCGGAATCAACGGATTGTATGGGATCTCCCAGGACAGCGGCCGGGAAATCTGGAATGTGGCGAATGGAGAATCGGTGATTTGCGAATCCGGGGATCGGGCCTATGTGTATGCCCGTCCGGGCGTGCTTGTGGTGATGAATAATAAAACGGGCAAAGAGACGCTGTCGCTGAATTTTGCCGGCGTCACAAAATATGGCGTCAACCTGCAGGATAACCGCCTGTATGTGGCCGACGAGCAGGGTCGGGTAGCGTGTCTGATCGCGCCATAAAGATCAAGCATCGAAGCGTTACTGAATCAGGGAAGGAAATCGGAATGGATGTAAAGATTCGTCGTGCGCTGATTAGCGTCTCGGATAAGACCGGAATTGAGGAGTTTGCCAGGGCCTTGGAGGGGATGGGGGTTTCGATAATCAGTACAGGGGGCACAGCCCGCGCGCTGCAGGATGCGGGGATCGAGGTACTCTCCATTGATTCGGTGACGGGTTTTCCGGAGATGATGGACGGGCGGGTCAAGACGCTGCACCCAAAAATTCACGGCGGTCTGCTGGGGCTTCGGGATAAAGCCGAACATACAGCGGCCATGAAGGAACATGGGATTGAACCGATTGATCTGGTGTGCGTAAACCTGTATCCGTTTGAAAAAACGACGGCTCGATCCGGCTGTACGCTGGAGGAGGCGATTGAGAATATCGATATCGGCGGGCCGAGTATGGTTCGTTCGGCGGCCAAGAATCACCGATTTGTGACGATTGTCACTTCGCCGAGTCAGTATGAGTCGGTACTTTCGGAGATGCGGGACAAACGCGGCTCGATTGGAGAAGATCTCCGCAGAGATCTGGCGCGACAGGCCTTTGGTCTGACGGCATCGTATGATGCGGCCATTTCCAAATATCTTAATGGACGCGCGGAGGATCTGTTTCCGCAGCGTCTGTCGATTGCCGCAATCAAGGAACAGGAGCTGCGCTACGGAGAAAATCCGCATCAGCGGGGGGCATTTTATAAATTGACAGACAGCCGAGAGGTCAGCGTGGGCGCCGCGCGGCTGCTGGAGGGGGATACGCCGATCAGTTTCAACAACTTGATGGACGCCAATGCGGCCTTTGAACTGGTCAAAGAGTTTGACGAGCCGGCGGCCGTGGTGGTTAAGCACATGAATCCGTGCGGTTGTGCGGTGGACAGCGATATTCAAAGGGCGTATGAAAAGGCCTATTTGGGCGATGTCGTCAGCGCCTTTGGCGGGATTGTGGCGCTGAATCGCCCGGTCGATCCGGATCTGGCGGCGGCGATTATGGACTCCTACGCCCGTTTTGGCAAGGCGCATGGGGCCGGTGGGTTCTTTGCGGAGGTGATTGTCGCTCCGTTGTTTGAACCTGAGGCGATTGAACTCATTCGGACGCTGAAGACCTGGGGCCAGCGTGTGCGGCTGCTGGAGACCGGGCCGATTGATCGGCAAAAACGCGACAAGCGGGAGTATGATATTCGGTGTCTGGTAGGCGGGCTGCTGCTGCAGGAGCGGGACCTGGCCGGGTGGGAGCCGGAACTTCTGTCGTTTCCGACCAAGGTTCGCCCTACTCAGGAGCAAATGGAGGACCTGCGGATTGCCTGGCTCTGTGCCAAACATGTAAAGAGCAACACGATTACGCTGGTCAACGGCCGCAAACTGGTCGGAGTTGGCGCCGGGCAGATGAACCGTGTGGAATCGGGCCAGATCGCGATCAAGCATGCCGGGGCGGCGGCCCGAGGGGCCTCGATGGGTTCGGATGCGTTTTTCCCGTTTCCGGACAATGTGGAAAACGCGGCCGCGGCAGGGATTGCCTGTGTTGTACAGCCGGGCGGTTCAAAAAAGGACGATGAGGTTATCGCAGCGGCCGACAAGGCCGGAATTGCCATGATTTTTGCAGGAAAACGGCATTTTAAACATTAAGCCCATTGCCGATCTTAATAGGACGATAATTCTACTGCGACCGATAAATTGTTTAATAAGAGGGTTGTGGTTTATAATTTAATTCCGGGGCATGGCAGTTTGGCATTTTGTCCGGCAGTATAAATGTAATATCCATATCACCCAATCCCAAGTTTTCATGTGCAGTGAATGTTCAATAAACCCATTTCTCCATAGAAATACTTCAGGAACACACTCTAAATAATCGCCATCCGCTGCGGATGTACCTCAATCGCCCCAATCGGCGAAGATCAAGAAAATCGCCTTGGATAAAATGCCCACTCAAGAGACTACTCAGCAAGTCAAACCGATCAGCCCGGACCAGCGGACGGCCCAATTGGAGCGGGAAAATCAACGGTTGCAGAGGGAATTAAAAGAATTGCGATCGCTTTTGCTGCAAATTCGGGCAGGTGCATCGCCTTTGCCGACTGAGCCAACGGTTGCTGCGAACTTTTCCGATCAGCAAATTGCCGGAGTATATGACTTGTATAAACAAAGCGCCAGCGGCACGGAACGGCTGGAGATACTGAAATCTCTTCGAGCTTTCGCGGCGGCGCAAAGTTCCTAGATTTTTCCTAATCTGGGGCGAGTCCTCGATGACCCTGATCCAGATTTGGAGCGTATCGCTGCTGAGTTGCTTGGATCGTATCAAATGCCGCAGGTTTTGCCGTTGCTGGAAAAAGCGCTCAAATCGCGAGATGAGGATACACGGCTGAGCGCATTGTCTCCGTTGGAATATGCTATGATGAAAACTTATTTGAAAAATAAGGACAATAAAAAAGCGTGCCGGGGGACACGCTTTTGAGAGTTTTTTGTTTGCCGACAGGATGGACTCAGGTCATGACGGCGAATTCTTTTTTGCGGCTGTTCATCTGCGCCTTCAGGCGGGCGATAATGGAAGAATGCATCTGAGAAACGCGGGATTCGGACAAATCCAGCGTAGCCCCGATCTCCTTCATGGTCATTTCTTCATAATAATACAGGATGATAATCAGCTTCTCAGAGCGGGTCAGTCCCTTGGTCAGCAGATTTTTGAGATCCCGCTTCTGGGCTTCGATGACCGGATTTTTGCTTCGCTGATCCTCAATGATATCAATTTCCCGGATATCCTTGTCTCCGTCGGATTCGTTGAATTTGGTATTGAGGGAGACCAGGCCAATCGCCGTGGCATCGCGCTGGAGGCGGTAAAACTCGTGCCGTTCGAGTTCCATTTCTTCGGCCAGTTCTTCTTCGGTAGGCAGCCGGCCCAAGTGGGCCTCCAGGGTCTGCATTGCCCGGTCCAGTTGATTGGCTCTTGCCCGGACCAGTCGAGGCACCCAATCCATGCTTCGCAGTTCATCGAGGATGCTTCCTCGAATGCGGGGGGTGCTGTAAGTTTCAAACTTGACGCCGCGATGCGGGTCAAAGGCGTCGATGGCGTCCTTGAGTCCAAAGATTCCGGCGCTGATCAGATCGTCCACCTCCACTTTATCGGGCAATTTGGCCCAGATCCGATCGGCTGTATATTTGACCAGCGGCAGATAGTGCAGGATCAAAAGATTTCGGCTGCACTCGGAATGGGTTTTAAAAAACTCTTCCCAGACCAGCTCAACGTTTTCTATACGGGCGGTTTTCATGCGCAAACCTCCATGTTTCAGTCATTTCTATCCGCTTTGGACACGTTCGAGTCCGATAACGTTGGCTCCTGCGGCATTTTAAAAATCCCAAACGCCCCAAAAAGGGTTTTGCAGAGCGTCCTGTTATCGGCAAAAAGTCGCCGTGTCTTTAGAAAAACCAATTTACCACTTTACGAAAGAACCCATCCCCGGCCGTCGGCGCTGGGGCGGTATTTATTAATCGGTTGCTGATTGCCTTTAATCCCTTTGAAAAAAGGCAGTTGGGATAGGCCGTCAAAACCGGCTGCTGAAGGCAGACGGCGGCCTGAAGGCACTGATCTCGACAGAGGATGCCCGCTTCATAAATGGGCACGGCCAGAAAGCGGGAGGCCACTTGGGCGATCTGCCGACAAATTTTTTTTCCTTCTTCGATGGAAGCGGCCATATTGACCAGCAAATTGATGCGGCCGGGATATTGTCGAGCGGCCAGCACTTTAATTACAGCATAGGCATCGGTCATGGCAGCCGGTTCCGGGGTAGCGACCACGAGAACCTGATCGGCGGCCATACAGAATCCAATTACGTTCTGGCTGATGCCGGCGCCGGTATCGATGAGAATGACATCGGAGCGATCCTGAAGACAGTTAAACTCATGGATCAGCCGATTGTGCTGAAAGGGAGTCAGGTTGGCCATGTCCTCCAAACCGGAACCCCCGCAGATGACTTCCACGCCCGATGGGCCGATCTGAGTAATTTGCTGGAGGGATTTGCGACCGGTCATTACATGCCAGAGGTTGTATCGACTGTTCAGGTTCATCATAATGTCCAGGTTCCCAAGTCCCAGATCGGCGTCTATGAGAACGACGCGCTGATTGGCGGCAGCCAGACAAATAGCCAGATTCATGGAGATATTGGTCTTCCCCACGCCGCCTTTGCCGCTGGCCACTGCCATAATCACGGCTCGGCCGTTCCGCTCGCCTGCGCTGTGTTTTCTCATTGTCTGCCCTGCATTCTCTGATGCACTGAATCCTGATGTATCGCGGGGCACGGCATCGCTTGCATTGACCGAGCCGCCCCAATCCATTGGTTCTTTTTTCGGCGCCCTTTTCAGGGCTGCCAAAGGACTTTATTTTTATCGAGCCATCGACTCGATTGGCGGATTTATCTGACGGACGCGGGACCGCTTTTGACCTGTCGAAGCAATTCAGCCGCAATCCGATTATTCAGCAAATTTTCAGACAGTTTGCGAATCTGGCACTGAAGATAGCGATTTTGATTTTCATTGAGCAATTCCATGGCTTCTTCATCCGGGACCGGTTCGGTTTGAAATTTTCCGTTGGATTCAAACCGAACATGGGGGGTATCGCAGAACAAAAGCCGTTTGCGGCAGAGATGCTCTGTCAGGGCCCGTGTTATGCAATGGGCAAATTCGGCCGAGGGGAGATCTCGCGGGACAAATCCGACAGTCCGGCGGTCGAAAATATTGCGACTTAGAATTTCTTTTCTCCGCTCGGTAAACTCCAGGATGCGGTCCAGAACTTCTACGATATTCTCTGTTGTCGTTGAGGCGACATCCATAGTCAGTATTCGAATTTTCTCCCTCTTTTAATTGGTATTGAGCTCAAAGGTTTTTTTTGTATTGAAGATCTTACGGATTTCTGTGAGGGTTTTTGTTTTGCGCAGATGCTGAATCTGCCGCAGCCGCTCAAACACCGATTCGTCGTACAGCCGATGTCCCCCGTCTGTCCAATCCGATTCCTGGATCAGTCCCATAATCGTATAGTTATGAATGGTTTGTCGGGTAAAGGGGGTACACCGCACGATATCTCCGATTCGAAATAGTTTGGCGGGCACTTCAAAAGCAGAAGAAAGTTCCTTTTTTATCATAGTTAAACCCTATCCCTGACGCTATATTCTGCGTACGACTCCTTTGGATCGTTCATAACTCCTTTTTATTCAATATGATACGATATACAAAATCAGAGTTTAACCAAAGAGCAGCACGCTTTTCATAAAGTATATTTTACATTTTATAAAATGTAAAACATATTTTTAAATTGTCGAGAACTTTTTTAAAATTTTTAAAGAATTTTGGAATTTTTTATAATTTTTTTGTCGGCACTGACGATTTCACGCCATCTGCTTTAAATTTTACCGGTTGTATGTCCTGAATCTTTGCATTTTCTGGAACAGGGTTGCCAAGCATCTGTTTTTTTCTAAGAACATCTGATAAATAGTGAATCCAGGCACGCTAAAATGGGGTGAGCGATCTGTGAATGCGTTTTTTTATTTCGCTTGCCGCTAAATCTGCGCTTGAAAACCACCGATATTGTACTGAGCCAAGGGTCTGCAAGGGACGATTGGCAGAATTTATACGTTTCTACTCAACTGCTGAAGATATAAAGAAATATGGAAAATAAAGAAGTACGAAATGAGTCTGCAAGCCAGTTTTGTTCGGGCGAAAGCTGTCGGCTGGGAACGATCACGCCCCTCGCCAAGCAGATCAACTGCCTGGATGTCAAACGGATTGCGGATTTATGCATAACGGAAATCCCGCAATTGATCGGCGCTCGTCTGGCTTCTCTGTATATACTCGATGAGGCCAGCGACATCCTTCATCTTGAGAAAAATAATCATCCATTCCTGATTAACAATATCGTGTCTTTGAATCAGAATCCGCCCTCGCCGATGGTGGCCGCGATTCGCAGCAAGGAACTGCTGATTGTCGAAGGGGATCAGTCTCTGCGCGGGCCCAAGATCAGCCATACCCACCGGCAATATGCCAAGAATTACACATCCAATTGCTGCATTATTGCCCCTCTGGTCTGCCATGGGCGTGTGGTGGGCGTACTGAATTTGAGCGACAAGATCGGCGGCGAAAAGTTTACGCATGACGATGTCGCCATTATTGAACTGTTTCGCCAGCTAATCGGCGCCTCAATCGGGAATATCAATCTGTTTGAAAAGACTCAGCGGCAGGCCAAGACAGACGGGCTGACGGGAATGCTCAATCACCGCACGTTTTACGAACAATTGGAAATCGAACTGCGGCGCTCTCAGCGGTACACTACGCAGCTTTCTATCATTATGGTGGATATTGACAATCTAAAGCCCATCAATGACGGACATGGACATAGGGCGGGGGATATGGCGATCAAGCAGATTGCCCGCCGCATCAGCGCCTGCATACGCCAGATTGATATTGCCGCTCGATACGGCGGGGATGAGTTTTCCATTATCCTGCCGAATACTTCTTTGGAGGATGCTACGGTGGTAGCGGAGCGGATGGTCGAGATGGTAAAAAATACGCCGATGGTGTGGGAAGGAAATCGCATCAATCTTTCGATCAGCATCGGCGTCGGCCAATATGACGGCGGCGGGGGCATCAGCGATGTGACCAAGGCGACCGACCAGGCCCTGTATGCGGCCAAGCAGGCAGGAAAAGGCCAGGTAAAGGTCTATGAGCCGATAAAGGTTTAGAAGCATTTCCGCTTTTGACGGATGCCCTGCTTATACGAATCTCTTATCAATTCCCCTGCGTTTTGAAATAGACTGTCTTTGTCTGATCCGCTATAATATCGGTATGGGAAAAGGACATTTGGAATCCTTATTTATGGAGTCGAAAACCCAAGTCCATCGTTGCCAAACGGGCGGGCAAAGGGCAGAAGAAAGTTTTTTTAATCTGCAAAAAAGGTAATAAAGTTGAATTATCAACAGCTAAATTCCTTCATATATGGATGGAAATAAAAATTTCCATCCGATGGGATAAGTTTTTTAATTGATTTTTAATTGGAAAGTTTATACCATATATTTCCAGAAAATGAGGATCTTTTTTAAAGTCCACTTGATTTGCAGTGTCTCCATTTTAACCTGGCAATCTTGCCAAGAGATTCGGTGAACAGCGCACCCTTAGAGGTATTTCCCAAATCATGTTTCATGGAGGATTGACAGGTCTAAGGCGAAGTATGGAGTAAGTTGTGTACACTCTACAAGGGTTTGCCTGTAAAGGGAGGCAAATAAATGGAATTTATTGTAAGGAGAGGAAAATGAAGAATGTTCTGTATGTCAAGTTGTTAGTTTTCATGTGTATTGTGTCTGGTGTGTTTTTCCCCTGTGGGGCCGTCTTTGCCGAGTATGACATTGTGTTGAGAGGGGTCAACCGATTTCCGGGCACGGTATCATACACCAGCCAATCCATCCACATAGCTGAAGGCGGCTTTGCCGAGTATGAAAACCTCGTGCTGGATAACTGCATTGTGGATGTCAACGGCTTTGTTGAAATCAATTCTTTTTTGGACATGAATGATTCCGTTTTTTATGTGTATGGCGATTTGCTGATTGAGCCGGGGGCCGGCATTTACGAAACGGGAGATTCCTGTATCGTGGCCAAGGGGAACGCTCTGCGATCAGGGCAAATATCCCTAAAGGGCGGACCTTACGATCCGATTACAGTGGACTCGGACTACTCGCTGACCGAATTCATTATTATCGAAGAAGATTCATCCGCCAACTCTGTTTTGCAAAACATCGATTTCTATGGCGGCTGGTGCAATATCCAAATCTATAACAACCGTCTCAATGAAGCGATTCGCAACTGCCGATTTATCAGTTCCGATTACGCCGTCTATCAGGAAAGCACAGATAAAGTAACGGATGTCCGGTTTTGTTTCTTCTGCTGGAACATTATTTCCGTCTATGCGCGGTGAATGGGACGGCCCAGGAGGGAATTTCCTTCAAATTTGATAATCTGACGATTGATAATCATTTTGAAAATCAGTCCTACGGAATCGCATTGTCCTGTTTGCAAAGCCCGGCGTATCTCAATCAGATCGGGATTAGCAACAATATCATCACCAACAGTTACTGCGGCTGGTATATCGGAGGAAGTTTTTATCCGCCGAATATGGCGAATATTGCATACTATGGCAACTATTATGATCACAATCTGGCAGATCCCAACTTCCAGTCAAATCCCATGTATCTGACGGAAAGTCCGTTTGAAACGCCGGAGGAACCGGCGGGCTGGCCGTATTTTTTAAAGCCGAGCGGCCCGGCGGCGATTGCGGAACAAACGGGAACCCTGCTCCAGGCGCCGGAGCAGATGCTGACTTCCCTGTTCAGCGATCCCGCTCCCCGCGGCAACTATGGGATTGGATACGGAGTTGCTCTGCCCGAAACCTTTTTTTCAGAAATCCCCGTTGATAATCCGGCGGACTTTGATTTGAGCGGAATCGTTGACTTTGAGGATTTTGCGACATTCTCTGCGGATTGGCTGACGGAAAAAGGGTCTGTCGAAAATCCCGTTCATTTTTCCGACCCGAACGGCTATTCCATCGCGGATTTTGATAAAAACGGGGTCGTCGATATAAATGATCTGGAAGTCTTTACAGGCGACTGGCTTTGCGATGGCACAAAACAAATTCGTCTTCGCGTCGAGGAGACGGCCGAGCGGCTGATTATCACCTGCAAAGACCCCAATCTCATTGAGGACAGCCAGTTTGCCATCTTTCTTGACGGCGAATATCTAGCAACGAGGGAACCGGAAAATAATCCGACCTTTATCCTCGATAAGCGGAATCACATAAATGGAAAGCACTATTTGAAGGCGGTTGTTCTTGACGGAGAGGGCCGCGCTTATGTGACAATGCCGGCGGTTTATACATTTAATAGTCCGCTGAGCGGCCTGACCTATGAAAAGTTTCCTGACCCCGCAAGGCCGCTGGTGATAAAAGGGGCTGTCCAGACAGGATATACGGTAACCATTTCAATCCAGGATATGGATGAGCAGGTTCGCTGGGCCGAGAACTTTACAGAGGATTTTGTGGCCGTCGTCGATCCCAATGTGGCCTTTGGTAACGAAATCTGTTTGGATCTCACATTTACCTATGTTCCGACGCTTTTGATGCCGTTAGGTCGGCAAACCCTGCTTGAGGGTTTGTTAGATCAGGAAGCCCTGTTTGATCGGCAGACCCTGCTTGAACCCCTGTTTGAGGAGATACTTAAAGAATTTGCCAGTGAGTCAATCGGAAAATTACCCCTGCTGATGTTGGGTGGCATTCCGCAAAATGGAGTGGCAGGTCTTATTCTCTGCATGATTGAAAATGGATATGCGCAAGGAGTAAATGTTGAGGATACAGGAACATGCAGATATGCCGAAAGAATAATGAAAAGCAAAGGCATCTATCCGATTGTTCTTAAGGGATACGGTGAATATAATCAGGTGACCTATGAAATAATTTGCGAGGCGATACGAAAATTTCCAAAAATCCGCTATCTGCATATTAATGCGCACGGAAATTACCTGTCAGATAAGGCCTGGTGGTTTACGGGCAATACGCCGCGAACACGCGTTTTGTTCAATGACGGCGAGTGGGTTTCCCATAATTCAAGACGATGGACCAACCGGGGCCGATCTGTGCCGGAGGGTTATCAATTCCTGTCAGGTTCTCTGGAAAAAGCCCGTATCTTCGATGAATTCAAGTTTGATTACGGTCAAATCCGAATTCTGGTTCTCGAATCCTGCTATGGCCTTCGAAATGTTGCCGCTATGGACGATTATACCTGGCTGGTTGACTACAAGGAGGGGGCGTATGAATATGAGAGAAGCCAGAATCCGCCGCTCAATTACCATCCGGAATATTTTTTCACTGATATATTGTGCAGTCTCCGAATGAGCAACTCAAATCAAGAGGCAATCGGTTCAGCAAGTCTTGTCGTAAAAGGACCCTCTCCCCATTATACAGCATTTTTTAATACACTCTATCAAAATCTAATGACTCGGAATTTTTATGAAGCGTATCTCTTTCATGTAGTACCGAGCATAGTCAACAATGAAGTGCGTTATGAACATAGAGTACGCGGATTGGGTTTAAGTCCGTTAAGCAATATCTGGCTGAGCAGTAATTCAAATCCTTAGACAGGAGAACCGGAAAATGAGTAAATATTTACTTTCCTTATTGGCAATAATAGTTGTGGGCTGTTTACGGGACCCCGAAGGATTGGGGTTGTCGCGGGAAATTCTTTCAAAATTGGACGCTTCGCAAATTAATGAGATTTGTATTCTTTCCGTGAGTGAGCGAAGTCTAATTTATCGCTACAACTTTTCGATCAACGATCCCGAAAAAATTAACGTGATTCTCCGCTATATACGGGAGGCGACACAGATCACAAACCGATATTCTGATAAGCCGATGAGATCTATCGAATTTAAAACGCGAAAAGCGGTTTATCGAGCTTCTATAGGTTGGGATGCTAAAACGGTCTATGGAAACTGGACCGCCCCGGCCT
>JAKJEN010000055.1 GCA_022705405.1 Planctomycetota bacterium
ACTTGCGAAGATATGGATGGTCGATCTGCTTGCTGACTCGATATTCTGTTTCCATTTGTTCAAAGATACGCAGATCTTCCGGGGTCTCCATTACGGTTCTTTTTAAGGCAATTGTCTCCTTTGCCTCGTCATCTATGGCCAGATAAATAACGCTTCGGGCGCCTGTCCCGATACGCTTTATTATGGTAAAACCATCTATCTCTATCGACTCTTTTGACATTTTCACAAATCCTTCTAATACCCTATGTTATGTCTTTTTATAAGAATAATAACACGGCCCATAGAGCCCCTGATCCTAATGCAAAGCAAAACCGCAAATATATTAATTTATCGCTAAGTATTTGTCCAGTATCGAGTTTTTTTATCTGGAAATATTATTTTTTGCATCAAAAACTTGACAATTGGAACGAAAATAGTAAAAATGTCTTTTTCTTGAGATTGAGTGAATCCCCGATAGCTCAATAGGTAGAGCGAGCGGCTGTTAACCGCTAGGTCGCAGGTTCGAGCCCTGCTCGGGGAGTTGGCGTAAGTTACGCTGAAACCAAGGTTTATGGTTACATGCCACCGGGCATCGCGGTCGTAACTCTTTATAAAAAAGCAGTATTATACTCTTTTTTGAAAGGGACAGGCCGTGAAAGCCAAGAAGACCACGCAAATTCCAAAACTGCGCCACCACAAAGCCAGTGGACAAGCGTATTCTGTTTTAAATGAAAGGGCCGTTTATTTTGGTCCGTATGGAACAGCCGAGGCAAATCAACAGTATCATCAGGTCATCGCCGAATGGCTGGCGGCCGGAAAACAGGTGGACCAGCCGCCCAACGATATTACCATCAATGAAATCATCGCCCGGTTTTGGGAACATGCCCAGCGGTATTATGTTCATCTCGATAGAACGCCGACTTATGAAATCAACAACTTTCGGCAGGCATTAAAGCCACTCCAATTCCTGTATGGAAGTACGCCAGCGGTCGAGTTTGGACCGCGCGGCCTTGTGGCGGTACGCCACTACTTGGTGCAGAAGGGCTTATGCCGCAGCAATATCAATAAAATGGTCGGGCGTATCAAGATGATCTTCCGCTGGGCCGCGGAGAAGGAATTGATTGCACCCAGCGTTTATCACGCTCTGCAAACGGTCAAAGGGCTTCCCAAGGGCCGCAGCGAGGCCAAGGAGACCTTGCCGATAGGTCCGGTGCCGCAGGAATATATTGATGCGGTCGAGCCCTATGTGACCCCTCAGGTCTGGGCGCTGATCCAGATTCAATTGCTGACCGGTGCCCGCAGCGGGGAACTGGTGATCCTGCGGCCGTGCGATATGGATACATCAGGCAGGATTTGGCTGTACCGCCCTGCCCAGCATAAGACCTTACATCATGGCTTTTCCAAGATCATTTACTTTGGCCCTCGTGCGCAGGCAATCCTGCGGCCGTTTCTTCTGCGACCGGCAGATGCATATTGTTTCTCACCAGAAGAGGCCGTGGCCGAATGGCGGCAGCAAAACTTTGTCAGCCGCAAGACCCCCCTGCACCTGGGCAATGGGCCGGGTACTAATGTCAAAGACAAACCCCTGCGACAGGCCGGTAAACACTATACAGTGACCGGCTATGGCCATTCCATCGCCAAGGCCATCAAGAAGGCATTCCGGCCAAAAGGGATGTCGGATGAGGAATTTGCACAGTGGAAACCTGAGCAGCACTGGCACCCGCACCAGTTACGCCACAACGCCGCCACGTTCCTGCGTAAGGAGTTTGGCCTGGAAACCGCCCGAATCATCCTGGGCCATCGATCCTCAGCAATTACAGAGGTCTATGCCGAGCAGGACCAGCAAAAGGCGCTGGAGGCGATAGTGAAGGTGGGGTGAGAACAAGATTCAGGGAGATAAGTATCGATTTCCTGATAAAAAAATACCCAGCCATGCTGATATTCATAGTGATCTTTTCATGAAATTTTAAGTGGCTGGGGATTGACAAGGAACAGGATATTTGATAAGATAGGAGGAAATAGTAGCTCCTTCTGCCGCCTGCGGCTTGTAGCCCTGGGAAGTTCCACAAAACTTCCTCCTCCTTCTGCGTCGCAGGCGGTTTTTTATGCGCAGGGAAATGGCATAAATGGGGATTGACCAGAAAAGGGGTATTTGATAAAATACATGAAACTTCAGCTCCTTCTATCGTCTGCGGCAGAGACCTTCGGGTCTCTTTAGTACCGCAGACGTTTTTATTTTATTTATGTCCGGCTTTAACTGTACTCCATTCTTCAAGGGATTGACCAAATCTTTTGGATACCGGATCATCATACGTATCTACGGCCGCTTTAAATTCCTCAAAAGAAATAGTATCCGGCCCTTCTCCATTGGGCTGTATATAGATTATTTTCGATTTTTGAGGGCACTTTAAAATTCGGATATTATCCACTATGACACGGATATCGAGCAATCTGTCGTTTTGAATGGCCTCACACATTTCTGCGGGGATAGTAAGGAAACCAGCGTGCGCAAGTTCGCTCAATAAATAGAAGTATTTATGCTTTGATTGGGTAGCCTGAAATATCTTTATCACACCTTCAATAAGAGCAGAAAAATCTATAGCGCAGGAAGCCAAAAGATATTTATCCTGGCTTTTGCGCCTGGACTGCCCCTCTGTTTTTAATTCTACAAAGACCACTGTCTTCTTATCAGCAGAAAAACAGGCATAGTCAACTTTATAAGATTTGTCTATATCGATATGGGGGTAGATCGTACCAATGCGCACAGGGAACTCAGGGATAATGACTGGGCTAATTTCAAAGCCAAGCCTGGATTGTAGTACATGTTGTAAATATAATGAGAAAAATACATCCGCCCTGCGTTCAAGTTGATAATTCGGTAAATGCCGCCAACTATCCAAGCGGTCAAACAATGTTTTAATCATACGAAAATCTTTCCTTTTTTACAAAAATTGTCTATGATCTTATTATATTTTCATTTTGCCCCAGTCATGCTGGCAGTCGTTGCAGTGCCAGCGGGGAGAATCGTCATCGATACAGCAGCCGCCGAGTTTAACAAGGCCCTTTTCCTCCATCTCAAACGCCTTGGGAAGAGGCAATCCGTACACAATCACCACCACTTTTGCAGACCCACAAGCTGGGCATTTAGGAGTTTTTATTTTTTTCAACTTACAGTCTCCAGTATACAGATTTCGGTAGTCCGATTTAAAGTGTCTGGCCCAGTTTTGTTTACTCAGGCCTCAGCCAGTTTTCTTCTAAAGTTCGCCTATGGACACGACGGAGTCTAATAAACTTTTTCTGTATAGCCAGTTTATTCGCACGGGAATCATAACGATATAAATGACGCAAAATACCTTCCAACTCGCGTACCTCTTCTTCCCGGATGTTATCCCAGACCTCATAAACAGAAAAGTGTGTCCAGTGACGGCCTTTTTTGTTGATGTGAGAATATAAACGGCCGCCAATTCCAGCTTTTACCTCACCACCTACCATACCGATATAGACTACATCGTACATTTTTGTTTTGGGACGGTATTTGTACAGGACATAAATTCCGCGCGTTCGTCTGGGGATGCGGTGTACTTCGTTCTGAGGCAGATATTCAGCACAATGCTTGATTAAACGCAGTTGACTGGCAGCCATAAAAATCCTCCAACTAAAATAAGTGTTTTTGATTAAACTGAGTGACGAAGCCATTCTGGCGTAGAAGTTCGAGGTAGTCGAATCTAGTGATACGTTCGAAGTCGGGGAGTTTTGCTTGGATCTCGGTGTTCCAATAGTCGTCATAGTCGAGCACCTTGGGGTCCAGATCCTTAGACAGCAGCGGGCCGGAAGTGGACAGGACGTTGCCCTGCCCATCGGTCTCGATGGCGAAGAGGTCGCCGGTTATTTTGTGGCAATATAATGCTATTTGCCCCATGATGCCTCCCTAATTTACTTGAATCACAGTACTTTCAAAAATTAACGGAAGATAATCATCCTCAAAAAACAAGATATGGTGTTCTGTGAATTTATCCTTTGACCAATCGCCCTCTCCGTAATGGGGTTTTAGATCATCGTATTTCGTCGCTGAGATAATATAGGAGTCCAAACTTATATTTTTCGTTTTGGTTCGCTCGTGCAAATCGGCTTCCAGTTTTTTTAGTTCTTCATGAAGCCGTGCCCGGTCATCCTGACTATAGGATTTTTCATGACGCATCCCATGAGGTTCTATAAAAATCAGTTTCTGGCCGTTTGATTCCTTTATCCAGAGGATAAAATCCGGATACACCCCAAAATTATTAAAGAAACCAATCCCTTTTCCCTTACCCAGATTTCGCAAGAGGAAAAGTTCTTTATCTGCTGGGATACGGCCGTTTAATGCAAATTGTTTTAATTCTTCAACAAACCTTTCCTCGCTTTCTTCCAGGCGTGGAGGAACAACTTCGATTTTATCTTCTCTCCATACCAGCAAGGGCTGATATAAATGTCGGTCAAAGTGGATATTGGGCAATGTATGTGTTTGCTGCGTATAGATTTTTTTAGCTTCCTTAATAAGACTCATAATGTCTTTGATTAACTGTTTTTCGGAACGGGGTAATTTAATTGTAAGATCCTGAAAGTTTTCATGGGATTTATCCAACGGTATATAAACCGCATTTTTCGATTCCCAGCGATTTTGATGAATATAATAAAACCGCTCCATGTATCGGCGCAGAATGGACAACACCGCTTCCTCTAAGGCAAACAGATCTTCCATATTACTGGGATATTTGATCCGATTATCGGCTATCAAAGTATAAATTGAAGCAGCCGGATCAAGAATTTCCTGTAAAACATTTGGCTGAATAATCAAATTGGAAAATCCCATCTGCTGTTTGTATTCCATACACTTCAGATAAATATCATCCCAGTTCAGCATTAACAAAGCGTCTTTGGGAATTGTAATTTCCCGGCCCCCTTGTACCTGTGCTGCCTGAAGGCCGGCAGCGGCACTCTGTAACGTCTGCACCCTTATAGAAAGATCCACGCGGACTTTAATCGCTGGATCCGCGTGCAACAATAACGGGCATTCTTCGATAAAAGATCTCTCCTGCGGCAAAGCCGGAATCAAAAGCCCCTGCTTTAAAAAATCCTGATTAATTTTGATTTTTAAGGGAATTGCTATTTTCCCTTCAACCGGAACTCCCTCCCGTTCCAGATAATCCCTGAACATAGACATATAATTTGCACGCACTGCAAAGATATTCAATGTTTCAAGCAGTTTAATATAATCGGGGTGTTCTCCATCCAATGCTTCACTGCGTTTGAGTAGGCGGTCTCTGCCCAGAAGCCGAACACCGCGGCCGAATAGCTGGATAATTAATGATCCCTCCTGTTTGCCGATATTCAACAGGCCCATATTGGATACCCGCCAACTGCTCCAGCCCTCCATAAACTTCTTGGCACCAATCAGGATATGAATTGAAGAATCCGGACGATTGATCTGCTCGAATAAGGATTTCGATATGGCATCTTCCTCCAGAACGATACCGCCGTCATCTGCCTCCAGAAGTTTTTTAAATGCGATGGTATCGCCAATATAAATAAGGCCGAAATAGCCTTGACTTTCTCCTGCCTTGAGGCCCAGTTCGCCAGCACTGCCGCGAATATCGCATAAATGAAGACTGCCTGCCGATGTCGTATGGAAAATCGAAGATAAAATCAGAGAATATAATTTGGCAGCATCCTTTTTTAACCGGAGAAGATAAACAAATTTATTTTCAAAAATCGAAGAGCCGTCCTCCCGCTTGAGATTTAATTTTCCCGATAAAATTTTGTCAATAGTTTTAACTGACCAATCCCGTTTGTTTTCGAGAAATTTATGCAAAAAACGTGCTACTGTCAAAACATCAGACCGTCTTTTTTTGTCTTCCGTAAACACAGCATTGACACTGCTGCCGACAAAAACCCACAAAGGCAATTCAATATTATAAGGGCGGAAGGCATCTCTGTTGCTGATAAACAAATACTTTTGTTCAAAATAGTTAAGCAGATTGGCTGTCATTAAAATATTTGTCTGTTCCTCCGAGATTTCATCCCGGAGATTGAGAATATCAAAATCTTTCCCATACCCATCACCATAAAAATATTTGTAAGAATAATCAAAAATGATGGCCTTCCCATATTCGGCCGTCAGTTCATCGTTACGGGAGGCGGTCAGGGCCTGACCAAATGTAGCGCTATATTCAAACGTAAAGCCGGTTTGCCCTAACTTATCCCGAAGATTACGCCACGCCTGGCCTCCGGAACCCTTGTGACCCTCATCTACAAAAATCAGATTATTGCCTTCAAACCAATTTACATCGACCCGGAGACCTTCCCCTTTCTTTTCTTCGGTTAGTTTTGTAATCTCTATTACCCGAACAATATTTCTACCCAAAGAAAGACCGGTTTGATCCGCCTGAAAACGCCGACAAGGAATGCCGGATAATACCAATTCAGATAGATGTTGTTCACTCAGTGCTTCGCCTGGCGGTGTGATTAACAGAATATTATCAAGCGGTTTCTTATTATAATGCAGAAACTGCAGATAGTTTATATGCATTATTAAGGTCTTGCCGCTGCCGGTTGCCATCCAATAAGCCAGTTTCGTGAGATCATTTTTCGTAAAAGGATCTTCCTGCGGCTGCCCCGCATTATTAGCAGAATTATGATGCGCTACGTAGGCATTTAAATCCTGCAATAACTGATGGGGTGTGTTAAACAGCCGGTCCAGAACAATTTCTGTGTAAAGCAGCGAAAGATACTGAAAATAGCGAAGAATGATTGGATCAGAACGGTTTTTATTGATTACGCTTAAATGAGCCCGGATATTCTCATCGTATTGGGTCAATTCCGGAAGCGTCAATTTGAGATTGTCCAGTCCGGCAATCAGGTGTTTTAAATAACTTTGGCCATAAGGATCATATCCCTCTTTGGCGGATTTGGTAACTTCCAGCAGTTTGCTGTTTTCCTTAAAGCCAAGCAGGCTATTCAACCAGCCCAGCAGAAGGAGCCGATGTTCAAGTTTCAGAACGTCGGAGCCGTTAGCCATACTGCACCTCGGTAAACATACGCTTCTTGAAGACCGGGTCCAGTGACTGGGCATTTGGAATTAAACTGTCTCCATTGATATAGACCTCATCTGCCCCTTCGGTAAGTTTATTTTCTGAAATGAATTTTTTGTCTGCTTCGTAATCTTTCTGCTGCCAGTTCTCTGTAGTTCGCCAGATCACAACCACCGATTTATGATCCACGTTTCCTTTATAAACAAGGTATTTTGTTTTCCCATTTTTGTAGACCCTGCGGGTCTGAACATGCAGACCAATCAGATAATTGAATGTTTCCGGCAGGTCAACAGAGCATTCAACAGTCTGACCATCCTGATGAATCAGAAGTTTATATTCAAAAGGATTAGAAAGCATCTTGACATTCAAGAAGGTCTGGCTATCTTTGGTTTCAAAATCCAGCATATAATCAAGAAGATAACGGTCAAAGTGCATGAATTGCTGACCTTTTGATTCATCGAAACGGATATTATTTAAGGCATCTTCATAACTTTCCAAACGAATATATTTGTAACAATGAGAAACACCGAAATAGTCATTACCCTCGCGAAATTGACTTTCAGCCATATTAATGGAGAATTGACATTTATCAATTTCTCCCTTTATTCTTTGAGCTTCAAATTCATATTCCTGTTTTTCTTGTATCCCTTTTAGCTCATCAAGTTCTTTCTTGAGATCAGAAATTCGTTTTTTTTGGGATCTTATATAAAAAGGAATTCTTTGTGGTTTACCATCTCTCCATTGTATACTATAAACACTTTTTGAGATTCTCGGTTTTAATACTGTATCGAAATATTCCCCCATTTCTACAAGGATATATTTTCGCTCACCATCATCTTCTCTATTTAAATTTATAACAGCATGCCCCGTAGTTCCTGAGCCAGCAAAAAAATCAATTACTATTCCATCTTCATCAACTCCGCCAACCTTTAGGCAATCTATCGTAGCGTATATTGACTTAGGAAAAGGGAAAGAGTTAGATGTTCCAATAATATCGGCTAATAAATTTGTACCATACTCAGTGGCAGAATAAGTGGTTTTATCCCACCATGTTCTTGGTAATGTCCCTTCTTCTCTAAGTCGAGATTTACGATAAACACCAATCTCTCCCCGTTGATCGATACGAGTGCATAATTCGTGAATTTGTTTTCTTGCAGTATCTACTCCCCATTTCCATGTCATTTCATACGAAGAGTCTCCAACCACTCTAATCGGGAATATTACTTTTTCACCTTTTTTGGCTTTTTCTTCTAATATCCATTCTCGTTTCTCATCGTCCCATTTGATTCGAGGAATTCGAATATCTGCATTTTTAACAAATATAGGATAATACATAGCAGGACGGGCAGTCCTAAAGGCGTTTGCTCCACCATGCTTTCGAAAATTTACCCATTCGTATTGTCCGAGCTCATCTTTTTCTGAATAACGTGAGATCTGTTTATCCGTATGCGGAAGTCTTCCAACTATAGCACTATTAGATAGACTGACAAATAGAGCATATTCATGTGCTATCGAAAAGCCTTTAGGCGTAGCACGTCCCGAAGGATTGCTCCTAATAGAAGCGCATCCTAATATACTATTTTCACCAAACATCTCTGTTATGAGCATTTTTAGACGATGAGATTCAAAATCATCAATTGTAATACATAAATTGGCATTTGGCGAAAGAAGTGCTACTCCCAAGCTCAATCGATTTTCGAGAAGTGAAAGCCAAGACGAGTGCTTGTATTCATTTTTATAAAGTATTTCTGAGGCACTTGTATTATAAGGAGGATCAATATACATGCATTTAATATCATTTCTATTTTTTTCCTGAAGAATGTTTAATGCTTGAAAATTTTCAGAATTTATAAGTAGCCCATCAATCTGAGCATCAATATCCGCAATCGAATTAAGTAATTGGTCTATAAAATCACTGTCAAAAAAGGCTGTATCTATAACAAGAAAAGGATTAGTTTTAAGGAATGCAAGCCGATTCTCTTTTTTATTCTTTCCATTTGTAAAGAGATTTTTCTGCTCTTCATCAATAGCAAATAAATGTTTCCATTCCGTCCACTGAGCATCATTATCGGCAATCTCCGTATAAAGTTGTTCCGGCACACGGTCTAGTGTAATGCAGTATTGAGTGTCGTAAATGAATTTCTTTTTTTCAAAGAGTTTTTTCTGGAAGTTTTCCAGTTGTGAAAGAAAGGCAATGATCGTATAGCCAATCGACTTGATGGCACAGAAGATCTGAAACCAGCCCTCAGCGCGATGCTGGCCTGCAGCCTGGAGTTCATCGAGATTGAGCACCTCATTTTTCAAATAAAAATCGAGTTCCTGCTCCAAAAATCCTTTCAGGTCTTTATGGATAAAGAAATCAGAGGAGTTGATTTGAGTATACTTACGAAGATGATGTTCGAGAAAACTGACTGACCGGTCATCTGCGGTTTTGCGTCTTTCTGCGAACAGAGCCGCAAGGATTTTATCTTCCTTGCTTAACGCTTTCTGGACGGCTTCAAGGGCAGATTCGATGATTTTATCCTGTTGATTTTTGCTGCCGTAGGAAATGGATTCCTGATCCGTCAGCGGCCTGTATTCAACAGGAATAATAACCTGTTTTTTATCCTCTTCGATAACAATCTCTTTGGAGAATGGAAGAAAGAAGCGTTTATCCCCCTTGAGATTATCTTTGGGAATGTCGGCTTGCCGTAGTTTGAAATGGACTGTATAGCCATGTGTCACAAACGAATAATCCCGGAAGTATTCGCCGGTCTTGATGTAGTATTGATCTTTGTTGGCCCAGTGCAGACAAACTTCTTCGCCGTTGTAAGGGATGGCGTACTTTTGTTTTTTGGAATAGCGGCGCAGCGACATAAAGTCCGCTGCATCGTAATACCGGCTGAAAAAGGAATACAGATGATTATATATGGCCGTTTCCAAGGCCGTTTTCGGCTGGGCTCCACCTGTTCGGCTCTGTAATTTAAGATATTGTTTGCCCAGTTTGGTTCCGTGATACTTGGACTGTAAATTGCCCTCGGCATCAATGGCGTTGTCCGCTAGAGTTTCCAGGATCTGAGTTTTCAGGTCTTTTAACTCCTCCACGGCTGCGGACTGGTTTGCAAGTTGGCCGCTATCCAGTTCTTTTGATATGGCAGCGGGCAAGTCCTTTTCTATAAACTGATTAAGGACATCCCGCTTGTAGTTCATAATCCGGTAAATCCCGAAGTCCAGATCACTGCAATCGAATTGAAAAAGTTCTTTAAGAAGATCCTGAAAACGCTTCCTAATATCTTCCATGACTACCCTCGTATAATGTTTTGAAAGATGGATAATAACATAAAAATAGGTAAAAGCAAGAGAAGTGAATGTCGCAACATATACCGACACCGATTGTCTACAAAAATTGGCAATTTCTCCACGGAAACCTCCCTTTCGCACTTAATTTCCATGTAAATATACAAAAATCAGCGGATTATGCAAGATCAATTCAGAAGTCCAAAAACAAGATGTAAGAAGTAAGGGCCAGAGGTAAAAACGAAAAAAATTTTTATCTAAATTACCTAAGTTATTATATATAAAGATGTTATATATATGGAAATTTATATATAACCCATTGAGTACAGCAACCGATTTGCTATACTATCAGCCACGGGAGAAAATGTATTTCGGTGCCCCGAGACAGCAGTGATCCCAGGGCGAAAACTTGAAGTCCGGCTTGGCCGGAGAGAACTCTTGCTCATGGAGGAAAAACCATGAACTATTCATTAAAGGCATTCTTGACCATCACTCCCTACCCCACCCTAAAACAGTACTTCAAAGGAAACCACCTGCCGGATTACCAATGGCCCAAAGAACCGGACATCGAATCGCTCGCTGAGGTTATTTTGAGGTGTCCGGATGCAAAGAAAATCGGATACGATTTTCGTACAATCCACCAGTGGGCGAATGAACGTGGAATCGACATGCTGATCGAAGAGGCCAGATCACCTATTCATAACGGACTGGAAATCGGAGAAGAACTGGGACGGTTGGAAAACGATCACGACCGGGCAATGGCAGTTTTCCTGAAATATCCGGAAGTCTTGCGTTGGGCAATGGAAATCCAGCGATTGGAATACTTGAAAGGAAAGAAACATCATTATGTCGGCACTGGTCTTGATTGTGACGGAGATGATGAGGAAATTCGAAAGCGGCTTGGGGAAATCATCGCAACCTACTATAAAAGACAGGGCAAAGGAAAACATTGTGAGGTTTTTTATTACAAGCAACACAATCCGGTTAGACATTATTTCTTCGCTTATCCGGAAGACAATGTAAAAGGATATCTTGCTTATGATGAAAAAGGAAAGATCGGACGGCAGGCCTATCAACCTGCTTTTGAAGTAATTTTCGAATACAATGAAAACGACGGTGACCTGGCGGTTCATGTGAAGGGAAAACTGGCCCAGACGAGAATGCTGACGGAATTTTGTAAAACGGTTCTGGGATTTAAGGAACTGCCGAATACAGAAACGGAAGTATTCGATTTGCATTGTCTGAAAGATCCGGAGTATCATTTCAAAAAAGATGCCTCCATGCCTGTAGATTCAATCACGCTGAAAATGGTGATCCTGGAATTGCCGGGCGGGGCGAATCGAAAGGTAACCCTGGAAGCCGGACCGTATAAAGGTGATCATCGACAGGTCGAGGCCATGATTGCGCAGACTATGAAGGCGCACGGAGTCAAACCGGAAGAAACATATGTCCGGAAGGCAAAAATCGAAATCAAGTTCAAAACCATCAATCTCAATAAAATAGGACAGATCACGTTTATAGTCGGCGATCCGCAATATTCGACACTGGCCGATGATGAAAAATCGGAAATGGCTAAAAAATATTTGAAAATCTGGGGCATGGTACGAAAACACAAACCCAAGGGGAAAAAGGATGCTTCATAAGGAGAAGATACGGCAACTGGTCAGGATTGCTGAAAGCGACAACAGCGGGATTGTGACTGCCTGGGATCTGCGAGATTGGTCCGAGGCGGATATCCAACTATTTGAGCAGGAAAAATACCTGCTCTTTCGGGGATATGCAGACTCTGTTCGTTGTGATCGTTGCCATAAAGGATGTACCGTAGAACCTACTATTGCAAGGTATCCTGATGGACAACAAAAAGGCGTTCTTCTTTGTACCGATAATGATGAGGGCGGGCGAATTGAATTTGAGATGGAGGAATTGAGATACTGGGAAATCAATATCAAGAAATTGTCTGCCATAAAGTCAGATCATCAAGATTCAGAGCAAGGTATACCACAACGTGGGAAAAATAGACCGACAAAAGTTGAGATGGATAATAGAAATCGGACAGTACTGGTGGCGGTCGTAGAAATTCAGGGTAAATATAATCGATTGCCTACAGTAGAGGAGATTATGAGTAAAACGGGATTCGAAAGGCAACAGGTTTATGCTACAGATGCATATAAAGAAGGGAAAATTGCCAAGGCCAGCGCAAAAACAACGAGTGAAATGACAGGATCGAGTGTTGCGGATAGTGAATATTTCACAGAAAAATCTGAACGGCACGGACGAGCCAAAAGAAGGAGCAGGACTAAACAGGTAGAAATAGATGCTTTGATTGATGATCAGGACCGGGATGATAAGAGTGATTATGTACGATAGATGATTTGATAAGTTTATCAAATTTTATCAACTATTTATCAAATAATTCGATATCCCCCAACGCCATAACTCACTAAGAGACAGTAACTTACAGAATCATACTCTGGCTGTCTCTTTTTTTATTTAAACACAGGACCTTTCAGAGACGTGAAAACACGAATTTGAAAGGTCCAAAATGAACAGCGAAAATACTGGCAACGCATCTGTGAATGATGGCTCTATTCGCACTTCCCAAGGATTTTTGACATTATCGCAGGCTTCAAAAATCTTACCCCGTAACAATGGCCGAAGGATTCATTCATCGACTTTATGGCGTTGGGCAAGACGGGGGTGCAAAGGTGTCCACCTCCATTATGTCCGCGTTGGCCGCTCCATTATGGTCACCGAGGACGGGCTGCATCGCTTTTTTACCGAACTCGCAAAACTGGACGTTCAACAATCCCATCTGTCCAAACCTAAACGCCGTAAAAGACATCGTCATTTTGATTCCCATCGGCAGCGTGCCATTCAAGAATCCAAGAACATCCTTCGTAAGGCCAAAATCCTGGTTTAACTACAAACACACTTTTTATTCGAAAGGAACACCAGTATGACTGTAATGCAAAAAATTCACACAGGCAAACACCACGCCCCTCCACGGCTACTGCTGTATGGCATCGAGGGGGTCGGCAAGTCGACCTGCGCCGCACAAGCACCCCATCCTATTTTTATCCCGACCGAGGACGGTCTGGGTGAAATCGACTGTGCGTCGTTTCCGCTGGCCAAGCAACTGACCGATGTCGAGGAGTATCTGAAAGTACTGGCTAAAGAGCCGCACGACTTCCAGACGGCCATTATCGACAGCTGTGACTGGCTGGAGCGGCTGATCTGGGATGATCTGTGCCGTATCTCTAACTCCGCCAGCATCGAGAAGGTCGATGGCGGCTATGGGAAAGGCTACATCGCGGCACTGGGCTTTTGGCGGCAAATTATTGATCTGCTCGATGTCCTGCATAAACAGCGGAACATGGCGGTCATCTTGATCGCCCACGCGAAGATCGAGCGGTTCGAGGACCCTGAGTCCAGCGCCTATGACCGCTACTCGCCGAGGCTGCACAAACACGCCAGCGCCCTGTTGACCGAATGGGTCGATGCCATCTTGTTCGCCAGCCGCAAGTTCCGCACCGAAACCGAGGATGCGGGATTTGGCCGGGAGCGGACGATTGCCGTCGGCATCGGCAAGGATGGCGGCGAACGAATCCTCCGCACCGTCGGCGGGCCATCCTGTGTGGCCAAAAACCGTTATAACTTACCGTATGAGCTTCCCCTGTCCTGGGATGCGTTTATGAATGCACTATCCAATCAACCCTTACAAAATCAGGAGTAAAAAAATGGCTAATCTAAATGGTTTTGATGCAAACACGGTGGAACCTATCAATGATTTTGACCCGATTCCGGCTGGCAAATATGTCGCGGTCATCACCGCCAGCCAGTTCAAGGAAAACAAGAACAAAACCGGTGAATACCTGGAGCTGACATTCCAGGTCATCGAGGGCGAATACAAGAATCGTCTTCTGTGGGCACGACTCTGCTTGAGTCACCCCAATCAGACTACGGCCAAGATTGCCCGTGGCCATCTGGCGGCCATCTGCAAGGCGGTTGGGGTACTAACCCCTGCGGATTCGGCCCAACTGCATAATCTGCCGCTGGTCATCAACGTCACCGTCAAAAAACGTACAGACACCGGCGAACTGTCCAATGAAATTAAGGGATTTCTCTCTCGCCAGCCAGCCCCTGCGCCTGTCGCCCAGAACACATCCGCTGTGGCGCCCTGGAGGAGATAACCCGTGAAGTGTAAACGCAAAGGCAATCGTCTCGAACATAAAACCATCGCCCAGCTGACGGCCACCGGATACCTGTGTATCCGGTCGGCCGCCTCGATGGGGCCATTTGACATTTTGGCCATCAATCCGCTGGGCATCCGGTGTATCCAAGTCAAGAGTAATGACTGGCCTAGGCCGGAGGAACGAGAAGGATTGCGGATGGCCGCTATGGGGCTGCCATCCAATGCCCGGATCGAGTGCTGGAGATGGAATGACGGAGCCCGACAGCCCATTATCAAACGACTGGATGAACTTCCATTGTGAATATGACTACTATGCTACAATTACGACCTTACCAACAAGAATCTATGAATGCTGTTTATGATTACCTCCGTAATCGGGATGGCAATCCCTGCATCGTCATCCCCACAGCTGGGGGCAAGACCCCCGTGATGGCGACGATCTGCCGGGATGCGGTTAATTTGTGGGATGGCAGGATTTTGATCTTGGCCCATGTCAAGGAATTGTTGGAACAAACGGCCGGCACGCTCCGCGACATGGCCCCGGACCTGGACATCGGGGTCTACTCCGCGGGACTCA
Organism: Planctomycetota bacterium; assembly: GCA_022705405.1. GTDB lineage: Bacteria > Planctomycetota > Phycisphaerae > Sedimentisphaerales > Anaerohalosphaeraceae > JAHDQI01. Next base: position 15,092 of record JAKJEN010000055.1, read on the forward strand.
AACGCCGGGACACCGAACACCGGATCATTGTGGCCGGGATTCAGTCGGTCTACAAGCGGGCATGTGATCTGGGCCAATTCGATCTGATTCTTATCGATGAATCGCACATGTTGCCCCCTGATGGTGAGGGTCGCTATCGGTCATTCTTAGCCGATGCTCGAATTATCAATCCTCATATCCGCCTCATCGGACTTACAGCCACGCCATACCGAATGACAACAGGCATGATCTGCGGCCCGGACAACCTGCTTAACGAGATCTGTTATGAGATCGGTGTACGGGAACTGATCGTTCAGGGATACCTTTGTCCCTTGAAAAGCAAGGCAGGCAGGCAAAAAGCCGATACCTCCGGCCTGCACATCCGGGGCGGTGAGTTTATCGCCTCGGAAGTAGAGGATTTGATGGACGATGACCGTTTGGTCTCCTCGGCCTGCAGCGAGATCATCGAGCAGACAGCGAATCGAAATAGCGTCCTGATCTTTGCCTCCGGAGTTCATCATGCACGGCATATTAAACAAGTCCTGGAACAGCGCACCAATCAGGAAGCAGGTCTGGTTACAGGGGACACCCCCGCCTTGGAACGTGCGGAACTGATCGCCCGCTTTAAGCGTCAACCGGTCAAGGCCGACATGTTCGGCAATGACAAGCCGCCCCTGAAATACATGGTCAACGTCAATGTGCTGACCACGGGCTTTGATGCGCCGAATATCGATTGTGTCGTCCTGCTGCGTCCGACTAACTCACCCGGTCTGTATTACCAGATGGTCGGCCGTTCTTTCCGATTACATCCTTCCAAACAGGACGCGCTTATCTTGGATTTCGGGGGCAATATCCTGCGGCACGGGCCGGTTGATGATCTGCAGATCAAAGATCGCTCTGGCGGCAACGGTCAGG
>JAKJEN010000056.1:0-5309 GCA_022705405.1 Planctomycetota bacterium
CCTTTGGTGCTGATCCTGATTCTGTTGACCCTGCAGATAGCCGGAAAAACCCGCTGGACAGTGTACCTGACGGATTTTCTGCCGATGACGCTCGAATGTATCCTGCTGTCTATCCCGCTGATTGTATTCAGTTTGCTGCTGAATCGTCAGCCAACGGTCAATGCGGCGGGGGTTTCCTTTCTCTGGGGACAGCAGGACACCCAGGAATTATGGATGCAGATCATTACGGGTATCGGAGCAGGAATCTATGAAGAACTGATATTCCGGCTGATTCTGATTGGGCTACTGATGATCTTTTTTCAGGATGTCCTTGGTTTGGAAAACGTCCCTTCCATTGTCGCTTCGATCCTGATTTCTGCGGTTTTGTTCAGTTTGCATCACCACATCTTTTTTGTGAATGGCCAGTTCGGAGCCGGCGAAGAGTTTCAAGCGGGCAAATTCGTGTTCCGGATCCTGGCAGGCGTGTATTTTGCAGGGTTGTATGCCCTTCGCGGTTTTGGAATTACCGCAGGTACCCATGCCTGCTATGACATCCTGGCGGCGGTTCTTAATCTGCTGGTATTTAAGTGAAATTAAAAAATTAAAGATTTTTTCAATTTTTTTGCACTTCTTTAATCGTTTATTCGTACAGACTTGCGATTGATACGTCCGATAAGGCGTTAAAACCGCCTTCTCAGTACTGATAAGCCCACTTGATTTGGCGTTGAAGACTTTGTTATAATGACGGAAAAGACATGCAAGGACACGGCCAGAAAGGCAGGAAAACAATGGATGTCCCAAAAACAAACATAGCCGTCAATGATTTGACTTTCTCGTTGTTTCAGCGCCCGCTGCATCCGGAACTATTTCGGATTTTTGCCCGTCGGCACCTCAAGACCGAACGTTATGAAATGATGCTTTGGGCTACCGGCTGTTCGCATGTAGTCAGTGTTTTTACGGGCGGGGTCTGCCTGACCGAACTGATCAGCGCGCCGGGACAATTACTGCCTCGAAGAGGCCTGATCGAACGATTTCAATTCCGAGGCCAAAAAACGCACAAATGTGCGCTTAGCCGCGGACTCAGTTATATGACCGATTTTCAGGTTGAAAAGATGAGCGCCAATCTGTATCGGCAAAGCCAACTGGACCTGCAGCGATTTGCCCGCAATCGAGGGCTCTTTGTGGCCTTTTCGGGAACAACACCGGAAGGGCTGGAACCGTTCAGCTATATCGATTTTGAAGCGCGCAGAGAAGAACTGCATATTCATGCGTTTCACGCCTTTGCCGATCAAATGACGATTATCAAGACCCAGTCGCTCTTCGATCTGCGCGGGTAATTGATTCAGAACAGGAAAGACCCCAGCAGTTCGAATATTGGAAGCTTTCGGCGAGGAACACTCCGGGAAGTTGTGTGGTAGGGTAAATTAAAAAAGTCTGCCCAAGAGTTTTTTTGTCGGCATAGGGTACCCCTCCCGTTGTATTGCTTTTCACTTCAAATAGCCCATCGAACTCTTATGATGTAGATTAAACAATCTGTTCAAGGCGGATTATATCCAATATACCCTGAAGTCTGCCTTATTTTATTGCAACTATGAAAAGGACTCCCTCTGATCGTAATTAAACAAATGCAAATTTCCAAAAGACCTGTTATACGTTTGACCTTTAATAGTATAGGTGATACGATGCCTTTTCAACTGCGGGCAGATCATCGTTTGAGTCAAAGTAGTTATTGGATCGAAGAGTTGAACGGAACAGGAAAATCATATCGATAAAGTCATATTTTCGAGGACATGCCTTATGGGTACCGAAAGAAAAATCGCATACTTTTCTATGGAAATCGGAGTCGCGGAAGCCATGCCGACTTACAGCGGAGGCCTTGGGGTTTTAGCCGGAGATACAATCCTGGCCGCGGCTGATGTCAAGGTCCCCATGGTGGCCGTCTCTCTGCTGCACCGCAAAGGTTATTTCTTTCAAAAGATCAGCGAGGATGGAACACAAATCGAACAACCTGTGGATTGGTCCGTCGGTGATTTTATGAAAGAAATGCCGCCGCGGGTGACCGTGACCATCGAAAACAGGACGATACAGGTGCGGTGCTGGAAATATGAAGTTCAGGGAATATCCGGATTTATGGTTCCGGTGTACTTTTTAGATACTGATCTGGTAGAAAATGACCCCCAGGATCGTGAATTAACTCATTACCTGTACGGCAAAGATAAAAAATATCGGCTCTGCCAGGAAATACTGCTGGGAGTCAGCGGTGTGCGTATGCTCCGGGCGCTTGGGTATGATCAAATCGAGCGGTTTCATATGAATGAAGGCCACGCCAGTCTGCTGACGCTCGAACTGCTGGAAGAGCAGAAACGAAGTCGGAACGGGCAGGCCGTTAACGGAGAGGATGTATCGGCCGTGCGCCGCCAATGCGTTTTTACCACGCATACTCCGGTGGCCGCAGGGCATGACCAGTTTCCGATGGATCTGGTCAGGCAGGTTCTTGGACCGCATGAGGCCTTTTCGCTGGATAATGTTTTCTGCTGCGGAGATACTCTGAATATGACTTATCTGGCGCTGAACCTGAGCCATTTTGTCAATGGAGTAGCCAAAAAACACGGAGAGGTTTCCCGTAGTATGTTCGGCGGATATAGTATTGATGCGATCACCAACGGAGTGCACGCAACCCGCTGGGCCTCCAGACCCTTCCAGAGTTTATTTGATAAATATATCTCCGGCTGGCGGGAGGATAATTTCAGTCTTCGATATGCCCTGAACATTCCTCTGGATGAAGTGTGGCAGGCCCATCTTCAGAATAAGCGCTGGCTGATGCAGTTTGTCAATCGGGAAACCAATTGCGGGATGGATGCCGAGGATCTGACGATCGGCTTTGCCCGTCGGGCAACCAGTTACAAGCGGGCGGATCTTGTTTTCAGCGATATTGAGCGGCTTCGATCTCTGGCTCGAAGCGCCGGAAAGATCCAGATCCTTTTTGCCGGCAAGGCCCACCCGAGCGATGTAGAGGGCAAAGAACTGATCCGTCGGATTTTTGACGCCCGCAACCGGCTTTTCCCGGATATTCGAATTGCATACCTTTCCAATTATGATATGGCCTTAGGCCGGCTGATGACCTCCGGAGTGGATATCTGGCTGAATACGCCTCAGCCGCCGATGGAGGCCTCCGGAACCAGCGGGATGAAGGCCGCCTTGAATGGAGTGCCCTCGCTGAGCATTCTGGACGGCTGGTGGATCGAAGGATGCATCGAGGGTATTACTGGATGGGCCATTGGAGAAAATCACAGGCAGGCGGAAACCGAAGGGGATCGAACCAAAGACGCCCAGTTGCTTTATGAAAAACTTGAAAAAGTGATTAATGTATATTATCGCACCCCGATGCAGTTCCAAAAAGTGATGCGCAACAGCATCGCCCTGAACGGTTCATTTTTTAATACCCAACGGATGATGCAGCAGTATGTTCTGAAGGCCTATTTCGAATAAGGTCGGCGTATCCGAATCAAGATTTGTCCATCCCGAACAAATCCATCCACTGATTGGTTTCAGATTCGGTGATGCCGTGCCTTTTTTCTCTGGGTTCCGGCCGGGGCGGCTCTTTTTCCATTTGTTTGCAAACCGTTTCCCAGAATAGATCAGCGCCTATAGAAACGGCTTTTCGTTTTTTGGCGGCAGCGACCAGACGCCGGTCGCTGCTGACCACCACCAGAGATCGGGGAGCGGTACTGTCTTCGATTTTTTCTTCAATTACGGCATCTGCGTCAAGATGCTGTCCGGAAAAAAAGACCTCTAAGTTTCGAAAACCGCCTAGCGCCGATTTATCGGGCGGGCCGATGCCGTCGAAAATGATTTGCCCGCGGTCGCGGATTCGTTGAAGATAATCGGTTAGTATCCGAGTCAGTCCGGCCTCATCAAGGGCGGACATGGATTCTTTTTTCTGAATTATACGAAGCAGATTGTACCCGTCGATCAGGATCGGCATGTTTTTTTACTCAGCGGAAAAGCGAATTTCCCCATTGACCAGAGTATGCAAGACTTTGCCTCTGACGGTCCAGCCCTGATAGGGACAGTTGTGGCTTTTGGAGAAAAAGCGGCTGGTATCGACGGTCCATTCTGCGTCCGGATCGAAAATTGTAATATCCGCCCGGTCGCCGACAGCCAGCGTGCCTTTTTCTATGCCCAAGACGCGCGCCGGCCGCCAGGTCAGCATAGCCAGGAGTTCAGGCCAGTCGATCAGCCCCGGGTCGATCAGGGCCTTTCGATATAAGGCAAGAGCGCATTCCAGCCCGGCGATTCCAAATGGAGCCGTCAGAAATTCCAACTCCTTTTCGCTTTTTAAATGGGGGGCATGATCCGTTGCCAGGGCGTCAATCAGTCCTTCCTGAACAGCCCGCCTTAGGGCCTCAATATCAGCCAGTGTTCGAAGAGGCGGATTGACCTTATAATTCGTATCATAGTCTTTTACAATCGACTCTTCCGTCAAAAGCAGATGATGCGGGGTAACTTCGCAGGTGATTGGCAGCCCTTCTTTTTTGGCCTGACGAATCAGTTGTACCGAGCCGGCCGTAGAGATATGCTGGGCATGGTAGCGAGCCCGTGTTTTTTTGACCAGCTGAATATCCCGCCAGAGCATCATTTCCTCCGCCAGCGGATCAATGCCAGGAAGCCCCAGCACAGTAGAGTTGTAGCCGGCGTTCATTACGCCGTTTTTGGCCAGCGAGTCATCCTGGCAATGCTGGGCGACAACCCGGTCGAGCATGGAGGCGTATCGCATGGCCCGCAGCATCACGGCGGCATCCTGAACACCGGCCCCGTCGTCGGTAAAGCCGATGGCTCCGGCCTCGGCCATCAGCCCCATTTCTGACAGTTCCACGCCGGCCCGTTCTTTGGTCAGCGTTCCCATTACGTAGATATAGGTCTTGCGCGCCTGACGGCCCATGCGATGGATAAACTCCACGCCGGTAGCTTCATCAATAGGCGGTTGGGTATTGGGCATACAGACAACAGAGGTAAAGCCGCCCGCTACGGCGGCCGCCGAACCGGATTCGATGGTTTCTTCTTCTTCGTCGCCCGGCTGTCGAAAATGCACATGCAGATCGATCAGGCCGGGGGATACAATTTTACCGGAGGCATCCAGCGTGATGTCGGCCCGGTCGCTGAGCCGTCCTGTTTTGGCCACATTTCCGCCGCTGACCAGCAGATCCGTTGTCTGATCGACCTGTCTGAGCGGATCAATCAGCCGTCCGTTTTTAATCAGTATGGTTGGACTGGCATCACTCATTGGAAGATTCCTTTGCCTCAAGGGCTGCGGCCTGGTTGACCAGAAA
>JAKJEN010000056.1:5319-15529 GCA_022705405.1 Planctomycetota bacterium
CAGAGCCGCCATTCGGATGGCCAGCCCGTTGGAGACCTGCTGCAGAATTACGCTGTTGGGGCCATCGGCGACTTCCGATTCGATTTCAAGACCGCGATTGATGGGACCCGGATGCATCACCAGAATATCCGGTTTGGCTTTTTTTATTCGCTCCAGGGTAAGACCGTAAAAATGAGAATATTCGCGGACCGAAGGGAACAGATTGCCTCCCAACCGCTCAAACTGAATCCGAAGCATATTGATTACATCCAGTTTTTCGATCACTGCATCCAGACTATAAGATACCTGAACCGGAAGTTTCTGAACCTGGGATGGCATCAGGGTCGGCGGTCCGATGAGCGTGACCTCGGCGCCCAGTTTGGTCATGGCATAGATATTGCTGCGGGCGACGCGAGAATGAGCAATATCGCCCACGATCCCGATCTTCAGGCCATCAAGCGAACCCTTGACCTGTCGGATTGTATAAGCGTCCAGCAGGGCCTGGGTTGGGTGTTCGTGGTATCCGTCTCCGGCGTTGATGACGCAGGCATTGATGCTACGGCTTAGCAGTTTGGGGGCGCCGCCGGCATTGTGACGAATGACGATAATATCGACCCCCATGGCCTCCAGATTGCGGGCGGTGTCGATGAGGGTCTCTCCCTTGCTGACCGAACTGGCGGTTTTGGTAAATTCGATCACATCGGCGCTGAGCCGGCCGGCTGCAAGAGTAAAACTATTGCGGGTACGGGTACTGTCCTCAAAGAACAGATTGACAACCACCTTGCCGCGAAGCGCGGGGGCTTTTTTGATCGACCGGGTACTGAATTCTTCAAAGCCCCGGGCGGTATCGAGGATAAACTCAATCTCTTCTCGGCTTAAATCCCGCAAGCCGATCAGGTGCTTGCTGCGCCACTGAAAATCCATCTTCTTGGTTTTTGCCACGTTTTTACTCGATAGTTGCCTGTTCGATTTGATCTGTTTCCTTTAACAGAACCCGAACTGTCTCCTGTTTTTTGACTTCTGCCTTGATGCCGACATAATCGGCGTGAATAGGCAGTTCATGATTGCCTCGATCCACCAGAACCGCCAATCGAATGGTCTCGGGCCTTCCCAGATCTGTCAGAGCATCCAGCGCAGCGCGAACTGAGCGGCCTGTATGGAGGACATCATCGACCAGCAAAACAACGGCTTGGTGGATATCAAAATCAATTTCTGTGCCGCGAACCTGCGTACGCACTGCGGTGTGGGGGTCATGGATGTCATCCCGATAGAGGGCGATATCGAGGGTGCCGCAGGGGATTTCTTTTCCCAGTTGCCCGCTGAGCAGGCGGCAGAGCCGCTGGGCCAGAATTTCGCCGCGACTTCGAATGCCGATGACCACCAGATTTTTATGGGAACCGAGATCTGAAACAATATCTTTACTTATGGAGTCCAGTTTTTCGCTGATCTGGCACTCATCTAATAAGATTTTCATTTTGAAACCTTTTTCATTGCAGAGTAGTCCGGTCTTTTATTCCGGAATTTTTCATATAGGACGGAAGTATAGCAAAAAGGATGGCCAAAAGCAAGATGTTATCCGTTTAGAGGGTTAATAAAATCCTGATTATCGGATGTCGCAGGTCTAAGATACGGAGAATTAACCAGTTGCATTGTATAAGCCGATTAGATTATAATAAATTGCTATAACAAATAAATCCAGAGCAAGAGAGATATTTGAACAGCGCAAATAAAGAAAAATCCGTTTGGTCATTGGGCCTGTTCCTGATGTTGTTTGTTGCCTGGGCCTGTGCGGCCGATGAAAATGTATCCGAGCAGGCGATTCAGCCGGAGGCCCTGACTTTTTGCCAAATCCGTTCTCTTCAGGAGGCCGAGCCAAACCTGACCGGTCAGGATGTAGTAGTGGCCGCGGTCTGCCGGTCCATGACCTACCGCAATGGACTACCGCAGGATGACTATCGCTTCAATATGGCGCATCAATCTATGAAGGAAAGCCAGACGTTCTTTCAGGATGGATCGCTTGGCTTCTATGGGTTATCCGATCATGCTACGGCCGTCGGCGGCATTCTGGTCGGATTTGATCCCTATGGCTTCCATCCTCAGACAGGTCGCTTTTTCTACAAAGGGGTCTGTCCGAATGCAACGATAGAGGTCTATGAATTTTGGCGATTCGTTAGTTTGGCGATTTTTGGAAAGATGGGCGTCGATGCCGATGTAGTGACCCTGAGTTTGGGAGATCTCTATGAGGATTGGTGGTCGCGGGGAATCAACCGACTGGTCGAGCAAACCGGAATCCTTGTGGTGGCCTCAGCGGGTAACGGACAGCGTGTGTACGATCAGGTTCTTTATCCGGCTGCCGGCGCCAATGTGCTGGCTGTGGGTGTAATTGATGCAGAGATCGCACCGGATGGAACCCCAATGCTCGGGTCTTTTTCTCTCCCCCGAAAGCAGCACACCAGCGCAGGCCCGACCGGAGATCGACGATGCAAGCCGGATTTGGTAGCCCCCGGGCGGGCGATTGTTCCCGTTGCCTTTGATACAATCGAATATGAGATTGCCGGGGATTATTCCAGTCTGGCGGCTCCAATTGTTTCCGGCACAGCGGCTCTGCTGATTGAAGAGGCCAACAGGCGCGATTCCATCGCTCAGCGGTTGGGGACAGAGGCAAAAAACTGTGTATTGAAGGCAATTTTAATGACTTCTGCCAGAAAACTGCCCTGGTGGCATAAAGGAGCAGCAGGCAGTGAGGATGATACGTATTCTCCGCTGGATTATCTGCAAGGGGCTGGTCTGCTGGATGCGATGGGAGCATACCGACTTTTGGCAGAAGGGAACAGGCCTCAGGCGGGTTTGTCCGTCGGCTGGGACAATATACAGTTGTCAAATCGACATCCCGCCGCGGTTTATCCGATCTGGATTGATCAGCCGCAGGGACAGTTCCTGACTGCTACAATATCATGGAATCGGCCGTATGAGGACAAATACCCATTTCATGCGATAGAAGAACAGGACAGTGATTTACGGCTGGAACTCTGGGCGGTTGATTTGCAGACTTCCCAGCGAGTTCTGCTGGACATCAGCGACAGTCCTGTAGATACGATTGAGCATCTTTATGTGCCTCTATCCGGCGAGTATCAAAGTTTTGAATTGATTGTCGCCTACAGTGAATCTCAGTCCGTTCGGGAACCGGTAAGGGCAGGACTGGCCTGGTCGGTCGGTCCGGATGGATCTGCCGATAATCCGTGGTGGTATGATTTAAACGAGGATGGCCGAATTGACGAAACTGATAAGACGCTGTACTTTATATTGGAGGAAGGCCGCCCGGAGATCTTAGACCAGCCGTCGGTTCTGGAAGTTCTGAATCTTTCGGCTGAAAGATCTGCTTTGCTTACAAAACAGTGGGATTTATGGAAGACCTGCCTTGGACTTTGGCAGCAGGTGGACAAGCCGAACATTGGCCTTACTGACAAAAGCGGAAACTAAGGGTTTGATAAATCAGTTTGGCCGCCAAAAAATCACAGGCCCATAAATCCTCCCGCGGGCAAAGTTCCACCACATCCATCCCGACCACCTTTCGATGTCGACAAACTTCCCGAATCAGGGCGCATACCTCATACCAGCCCAAACCGCCTGGTTCAGGAGTTCCTGTTGCCGCCATTAACGAAGGATCCAGCACATCCAGATCGATGGTTAGATAAACATTTTCCGTCAGCCAGGAAACGACTTTCTGAATCCAGCTTCGCTTTGGGTCTTCGTTGATCTCATGCGCAAAGACGACCCGGCAGATGTCCAGATCCGGTTTTTCGCTGCTGTCCATGCTGCGGATTCCTACCTGTGCAATCGGGCACAGGTCTTTCGCACAAGACATCACGCATGCATGATTATAAATTGAACCCTCATATTCTTTTCGTGTATCGGCATGGGCATCCAGTTGGAGGATGGTCAGCTGTTCAAAGGATTCGGCAGCGGCTCGAAATGCCCCGATGCTTACCGAATGATCCCCCCCCAAAATCACCGGAAATTGGCCCTTTTTGAAAAAGTCGGCGATTTTTTTATGAACCTCCTGGATCATGCTTTCCGGTTCGTTATGGCCATGGACAGGTACCTCGGTGGCAATCCCATGTTTAAAAACTTCCGTATCTGTGAGAATGTCATAAAACTCGAGATTGCGGGAGGCCATCAGGATTGCCTCAGGGCCTCGGTCTGCCCCTTTGATCCATGTACTGCGGTCGTAAGGAACCGGCAGAATGACAATTCGGGCAGTATCCGGGTTGGTATAATCTGGGCTGAAATCTCCAAATTGAAGGTTTTTTTTCACGATAAACGGCCTTCGATAAAGAAGGAGATTTTGAACCGACAAAAGGCCCAAAATCTCCGTCTATTTTCAGTCAGGTCAACGATTAATCAAAAAGAAATACGGCAATGGCGACAGTGGTAGTCCAAAAATCCTTTTGTCCGCGTGCGGTCTGAGTAATATTAGTCGTTTTAATAAACAGGCCGCTGGATTTATAGGCCTGCTCTTTTTCCGACCAGGCCTTATCGGGGTCCACCTCATAGCCCAATGTCGTGCCGAGCATTCCGGCCGCCAAGTCTTCGGCCATATCTTCGGCTTCGCGTTTGTTCATTCCATGGCTATGTACTTCGCTCAGATAGCCCCAGTTGCTCTTTTGCTTTGGGACTGCAACGCCGATTGACGAGGCAATCAGTCGGCCGTGCTCGTCGGTGTCGCAACGGGCCAAAACGCAGAAACAAATTGCTCCCGGAACCATTTGTTTGAGTCCTTCGTTTCGGCTGATGATCTTGCAAAAGGGAGGAAGAATAGACGAAATCTGCACCAGGTTCTGCTGGGCGACGCCTGCATCTCGAAGGGCTTCTTCAAAAGATTTCAGACGGTATTTGTGACGTCCAACCCCTTTAGTCAAAAACATTCGCGTAGGTACAAGATTGAGCATTTCGGTACTCTCCTGTGTCCAAAGTTCATAAAATTTACAGAATACCGGAGAAATCTAATCAGTCTTTTGCCGCAGAGCAAATAAAAAATTTGATCTTTTTCCGCAAACTCCAATTTTTTGAGGAAACCTGTTGCCATTTTAAGGGAACATTCTATAATCCTGTCGTTCTATTTTGAAGTATGCGTGTTTGTCGATACAGAAAGGCGTGGATTTATCATAAACAAGCAGCCGAATTGAAACATAGATCGGGGAAAATTAATGGGCAAAAAAAAGGCCAAAAAGCTTACGGCAACTGAACTGAAAAAATACAGGGAATTGCTGTTGGCAAAACGTCGGGAAATCCTGACTGTGGTAAACAGCATGGAGGAGAATATCTTTCAGGGCGGGGGCGAACTGTCCAGTATGCCCGTTCATATGGCCGATATCGGGACAGACAGTTATGAGCAGGAATTCAGTCTGGGCCTGATCGAAGAAGGTAAAAAGAACCTGGTGGAAATCGAACAAGCCCTCAAGCGGATCGAAGACGGCACTTTCGGCCTTTGTGAAGGGCTGGGCAGCCCGATTGAAAAAAAGCGGCTGGAGGCCATTCCCTGGACGCGATATAGTCTGGAATATGCCCGTATGATGGAAAAAGGCCTTGGCGGGCCCGGTTCGTTCAAGCATCGTCCGATCGACATTCAGCGCGAGGAGGAGATGGACGAACGTGAAGTCGAAGGAGAAGAAGACGAAGAAATCGGCGAAGAAACGGATCTGGACGCCGTCAGCGATGAACACGAGGAACCGGATGATCTGGAGGATGAGGAATTTGAGCCGTAATCTACGGCAGACCCTCCTCCATCTGAATCCGGGTCACAGGGGCAATGGTTTGCAGCGGTTCGGCCAGCAAATCGGCGTCTCCGACCACTACAATCACCATCTGATCAGGATGCAGGGTATTTTTTACAAGGGAAATGCAGTCCTGCCGACTTGTTTTACGAACCGTTTCAAACAGTTTGTCCAGATAGTCTCGGCCTAAGTTCTGCGATTCAATAAGCCACAGATCCTCTGCGATCTGCTGAGGGGTTTCCCGATAAAGCAGAAAACTTCCGGCGATATAGGTTTTTGCGTCGTTTAATTCAGTGTCGGTTGGAGCGCGCTGCTGCAGATCCTGAATCATCTCAAAAATAGTTTGAAGAGTCTCTAAGACTGAGTCGGTCTTGGTAAAGGTGTTGACGATAAAATACCCCGCTTGATTTAAAGGAACATAAGTTCCCCATGCCCCGTAAGTAAGCCCTTTATCGACACGGATTGTCTGATTTAGACGACTGTTAAAGGCGCCGCCAAAGTAACTGCCGACAATACGGCTGATAAAATACTCCGGCTGATCGTGTCGAGTGATCCCCAGTTGTCCAACCCGAATCTGGGCCTGTGAACTGCCGGGCTGATGAACCAAAAAGATCTGTCGGTTCTGGGGAGCGGGGATCGGAGCAATCGATACAGCAGGCAGGGCAGCGGTATTGGTCCAGTTGCCCAAGTAGGTTTTGGCCAGGGCCAGGGCGCGCCTTTCTTCAATGTCGCCGGCGAAAATAAGAACCGCCTTTTCAGGGCGGACAAACTGCATCCACCAGGTTTGCAGGTCTATGGCAGATAAACTGCTTAGATCCTGGGCCTCTCCCTCGGCCGTGCGGGAGTAGGGATGCTGCCCGAAAAGGCGTTTTCGAAATTCTTTATCAGCCAGATACTCCGGAGATTTTTGTTTAACCGAAAGAGCGGTGATTTTCTGGCGACAGAGTTTTTCAAATTCGGCCGGATCAAAGGTGGGGTGTAGCGCTATTTCAGATAGAAACCGCATTCCGTCTTCCACCTGTTCGCTCAGGCAGTCCATCGAAACGGTTGCCTCGTCAAGGGTGGCCCTGCCTTCCAGGGTGATGGCCCGACGTTCGAGTTCTTCAGACAACTGGGCCTCCGAATAACCGGCGGTTCCTTTGGTCAGCATCGAAAGCGTCATTGATGCGGCGCCCGGCTTTTCTTCGCACCAGGCCCCATAAGGAAAACCGAGTCTGACGCTGACAAACGGGACCTCGTGGTTTTGCACCACCAAAACCTGGACGCCGTTATCCAGTTTGAAGTCGGCGTATTTGTGGGTAAGATGAACCGGTTGTATAGGTTTTAACGGAGGGGTTTTGGGAAATCCGGCAGGTCGTTTTTCTCCGGGCCGTCCTGGCGGCGGGGCAGTTTCCTCAGGGCGAGCCGCTGCTTGTGTTTGCTCGTCGTCTTTTTTCCCTGCGGCGTTTTGTTTGACAAGCACAACCAGTTTCCGATCATCCCTCAGATATTTGCATGCCGCCCGGCGAATATCTTCCTGACTGACCGCATGGATTTTCTCAATAAAGAAATTGGCCTCTTCTGTATCCCCAAGGATTACGGAAGCAGCGGCCAAAAGAGAACTCTTGCTTTCTATCGTCAAATTTTCCGAAACGGCCATTTTCAGCATATTATTACGGGCTTTTTCCAATTCCTCTGCACTGACTCCTTCATCCTGAATATTTTTCAGATGCGTTTGGATGTCTGCTAAAATTTCATTGGGTTCGCCGGTCGGACTTAGCATAGCCCCTGCCGCGAAAATCCCGTCCTGTTCCTGATTATAGGTTAAAGCCAGCGCCTGTACGGCGGATTGTTTTTCTGCCGCCAGCTGCCGGTACAGTCGGCTGCTGTCGCCGCGTCCAAGGATAAAAGACAAAAAATCCAACGGCAGTTCATCCGGATGCCCGTGCGGGACGGTTCGCCACACAAGCCCGGCAAGCGGAGCCGGAGCGATCTCATCTTCAATCAGCAATCGCCGGGGATGGTTCATTTGCGGCTCTTTAATTTCGACCTTTGGAGGATTCGGGCGTCGCTGAATCCAGCCGAAATAATGACGCGCCAGCGCCTGCGCTTTGTGGTGCTTGATGGCTCCAACCAAAAGCAGCGTGGCATTATTGGGAACATAATAACGGCTCCAGAAATCCCGCATTTCCTGCGGTGTAGAGGCCCGCAAATGAGCTATATTTCCGATCGGCGACCAGCGATAAGGATGCTGTGAATACAAGGCGGCAGCGATTTTCTTATAGACATTTCCATACGGCTCATTGTCGTATCGAACGCGAAGTTCTTCTTCGACGACCTTGCGTTCTGTATCCACCGATTCCTGATCGATTTTCAGAAAGGCCATCCGCTCCGCTTCCAGCCAAAGAGCCAGTTCGACCTGGTCGGCCGGAACGGTTTCCAGATAGACTGTTTTATCTAAACTTGTATAGCCGTTGGCGCTGCCTCCAACTCTTCGCAGCAGTTCAAAATGGGCCTCGGGTCCTACCCGATCTGTCCCCTTAAACATCATATGTTCAAACATATGAGCAAATCCCTGACGCTGCGGATCTTCATCCTTGGAACCCACGTGGTACCAGACCTGGACAGAGACAATTGGAGAAGAAAAGTCCTCAAGGGTGATGACTTTCAATCCGTTATCGAGGGTCGTTTCCTGAAAATCAAAAAGACGGTCTGAGGAGGAGGTCCGGCGGCCGGTTCGGATATCTCTGCTGCAACTGTTAAAAAACACAGCCAGCACAAGTAGCGGCAGGATAAAAAGAAATCCATTTTTTTTCATTGTATAACGCCTTTGCTTATTGAGATTTCAGATACACCTTTGTTTATAACGTGTTCTGAAAGCAGGGTCAAGATCCTGCATCGGGGATTAAAAGCGATCTTTGCGTCTGCGCAATTCGGCGAAAACCTGCCAGCCAGGCGCCTCCGGCGGCATTGCCAGAGCGCGTCGAATCGATTCGCTTTCGGTACGAAGAAATGGGTTGAAGGTTTTCTCCAGCCCGATTGAGGACGGAACTGTGGGCAGGCCCTGTTTGGTTTGTCGGCGGACTTCTTCCAATCGCTGACGAAGATGCAGGTTGTTCGGCTCAAGGGTCAGTGCAAACCGGCAGTTTTCCTCAGTGTATTCATGTCCGCAGTAAACCAGCGTTTCAGGTGGCAGGGCGGATAGTTTTTGGAGAGATTGCCAGAATACCTGCGACGGTTGGCCCATCAGCCGTCCGCAGCCATGAATAAAAAGACAGTCGCCTGTGAACAAAGAACCGGGCTGGCCTGGCGACGGCAGAACGTAGTAGCAGACGCTATCCAGAGTATGGCCGGGTGTGGACAAAACCCGGATTGGAAATAACAAATCAAGAATCTGCCCATCCTGAACATGAAGATCTTGCAGCCCGATTGAGCCGGATTGCGCACTAACAACCAGGCATCCGGTAAGTGTCTTGATCGTTTCAACTCCGCCGGTGTGATCGGCGTGAGAATGGGTAATCAGGATTGCCGTCAAAGTCAGGGATTGTTGTTTTATGTACTCTAAAACCAAACGGGCTTCTGATGGGTCGATCAGAATCGCGGAACCCTTTTCATCTTCAATCAGATAGATATAATTGTCTTCGTATGCCGGAAAAATGCGGACTTTCATAATGGATTCTCCGATACAATAAAGCTGAATAAAATAAAAAACCGGATCGGTAGGATCCGGTTTTAGTAATAAGGATTAGATGTCCTGACAGTTCTTATTGGGTGATTTTTCGCCAAGCTCCGGCCAGATCCTCCAGGATTCGGATGCTTTTGTCAATCATCTCAGGGTTGTTCTGGATGCCTGCCTGACCGATATAGCGCCAAAGGAAATTGTACAGACTTCGCAGGTTTTGAGCCAAAGCGCCGCCCTCCTGCAGATTCAGCGACTGGTTCAGCTCAAAAACAATATCTCTGGCCTTTGCCAGTTCGGCCGATTTCTGGGCATAATTGCCGTTTTGCATGGCCTGACGTCCCAGTCGGAGGAATCGAATGGCCCCGTCATAGAGCATGACCACCAGCCGGCCTTTACTCTGGGTAGAAATTGATGTTTCTTGATAGGTCAATGTGGCGTTCATACAATCATCTCCGTTCGTTTTTTGAGCCCTTTTTTATTTTGTGGAGTCCCAAACCTGGCCGGCAGGGCTCGGATCATAACCCTGCCGGCCAATCATCATGGTAAGAAGCTCCCAAATTATCCGCGAAGCAGATTCAAGGCCATCTGAGGCATTGTATTGGCCTGTGCAAGCATCGCTACGCCCGCCTGTGCGAGTACCTGATTGCGTGTCAGGGCGGCCATTTCTGTGGCCACATCGACGTCCGAAATTCGGGATTCTGACGTCATCAGGTTTTCGGCTTGAATATTGAGCACCTCCGTAGTACTTTCCAGGCGGTTCATCATATATCCGAAACTGGCTCGAGCGCTGTCTTTT
>JAKJEN010000056.1:15552-15895 GCA_022705405.1 Planctomycetota bacterium
GGCGCTGTCGATAAGGGTGGAGGTTCGTACGTCCACTGATTGGACTGTAATAAAAGATCCAACGCCGAAGTGAATATTACTGACCGCAGAAGCGCTATTCAGCATATTGACGCTGTTAAATGATGCAGTAT
The DNA here is from genome assembly GCA_022705405.1 of Planctomycetota bacterium. GTDB lineage: Bacteria > Planctomycetota > Phycisphaerae > Sedimentisphaerales > Anaerohalosphaeraceae > JAHDQI01. The sequence goes on from JAKJEN010000056.1 coordinate 15,684, forward strand.
CGGCAATTCGATTGATTTCTTCGAGCATCTGCTGGAATTCGTTGTTCATAATATTCCGCTGCTGCTGCGAATACGTGCCTGTAGCGGCCTGCTCAGCCAGTTCCTTCATTCGAACCAGGGCTTCGTCAATAGCCGCCATCGCTCCTTCCATGGTTTGCAGCATACTGATGCCGTCCTGAGCGTTTCGGGCGCCTTGTTTGATCACGGCGATA
>JAKJEN010000057.1:0-11259 GCA_022705405.1 Planctomycetota bacterium
GCGATTTCGATAAAGATCTCCTCGCGGCCTGCCTGCTGGCGAAGAATTTTTTTAAAGTCCGGATCCCTTAGAATATAAGCAAGACGAGCCAGCAGAAACAAATGGGCCTTGACTGTAGGACTTACGAGGGTAAACAGACAGTTGACGGGCTTTCCGTCGAGCGAGTGAAAATCGACTAATTTTTCCAGAAAACAAAGCGATACAATGGGCTGTTCGATATGGTAAATAATCGGATTGCGAACGTGAGGAATCGCGATTCCGTCTCCAATCGCTGTTGAGGCCAGCGCTTCGCGCGCCAAAAGAACCTGCGTCAGAAAACTCCGATCTACCTCCGGCGGCAATTTCATCAAGGCGACCACATTTTTGATGGCGGATTCTTTATTGTTTCCTTCAACCCGATAATAAATTCCGCCCACGTTTAGGGCCTCAGAAAGAGTCGTCAGGGTCGTTTCCGGTTGATCCGGTTCCTTAAAAAAATCGGCCGACACGTTCATCTGGCGGGAAGTGACCCATTCGAGCAGTTCTGCTCGATTAAACCGAAAATGATTTCCAATCCGATAAGCCGGCAGTTTGCCTTGATTAATCCATCTGTAAATGGTCTTTTCATTTACCTTCAGGAGGTTGGCTGTATCTTTTACCGAAAGTTGCATTTTTCTCATCCAATAAACATATATGGTCTATAATAGACATTTCAGTACAAGATAACAGTTAAGTCGTCAGATGACAATATTTTTTTGATTAGAACAGGAATATACGGATTAGATGTGTCTGTTAAATAACGCATAATATAAAATCAGGAGTATAAGATATAAAATGGCGAGATATGGGTTTAAAATTTCAATTTTTATGGTTTAGTCCTTAAATTAAAGAAAATTTATCAGATTATATGTAAAATTATGATCTGTTTGGATAGATAGATAAGGTAATCCTCTTTTTGGTAGTTTGATCTGAGAACATGTTTAAAAAGGAAATGTTCTGCGGTGTTTTTATGCAAAGCAGATATAACGGTCCATCAACATCTTTTTTGCATTCTAATAAATGTCTCATGAATGAGGACATCCATATTGTAATAAAATCTTCTACATCTTTTTTTCGGAAAGGGTAAAAAATGAGAGATTCGGTATGTATTTTATTATTTGCATGTCTGGCGATGTCTGCGCCGGGGGTTTTGGTGGATGATTTTGACAGTTATGACCTTGGCCCTGTCGATGAAGTGACGACGACATGGTTCGCCAATACAGTGGATAATGACGCGATTATCGAGATCGATCCGGCCGACCCGACCAATAAGGTCATGAGTTTGTCACAAAGTCCCAGCGAGCAGAGCGCTGCGTATTGTGTGTTAAGCGGCGATGCGATTATTGCGGAAGGCCAGACCAAAACTTTATTTATGCGATTTCGTACCAATGGATCCACAGACAATTCCTTCGGATTGACCGATCTGGACGCACCGCCGACAGGCGGTACCGACTGGGGATCTTTTCGGCCGCAGTGGCGCTGGACAGGAGGAAACTTGGATGCACGGGATGGAGGCGGATATAAAACCCTGATGCCGGTTGTCGCGGATACCTGGTATAACCTTTGGGTAGTAATCGATAACGGCGCCGATACGATAAAACTATACGTAAATACGGAATCGGAGGATGCGACCGAAAACGATCTCCTTGTCAGCGGTACTCAGAGCGTTTTTGGGTTTCGTTCGGCCACAACCGAAGCGCTGGATCGGCTTTACTGGAGAGCTCAGAATAACAATGCCAGTCTGAAGGTTTTTGTCGATGATATCAATATTTCGCCCGGCCAGGATCTATCTTTTCCGTTTGGGCTCAAGCCGTATAGCCCTTCGGTTGAGCAAACCCCGGATGTTGCCAACAATGATATTGATGTCGTGCTGAAATGGAAAGCGGGAAAAGACCCGGGCGAGTTCTATGCTCTTAACCCGGATATTGTAGATCAGTATGTCTTTATGAGCCGGGGAAGCGAAGCGGATCCGAATTTATATTATATCGGAGCTACCGGGGTTGATCCGGGACTTTCCAATCCGGATTCTCAATACGGTCCTGTCAATCTGAATCCCGGAACAACCTATAAGTGGGCTATTGTGGAAGCGATTGACGGCTATGCACACAATGGAGTTGATCAGCCCGCCCTGACGGTGAACGTCAGCCGACTGGATGCGGTTGAACCGAATAATATCATCGGATCGATCTGGAGTTTTTCGACCATTCTTCTGGTGCCGTCATTTACCGAACAGCCGGTTAACCAGTTCGTTTTCGCCGGCGAGACGGCGGTCTTTTCGGCGATTTTGCGGGATGAAACTGACGCTTCCTACCGCTGGTATAAAGGTACAACGGCTCTTTCGGATGTTTCCGGCAAAATTTCCGGGGCTCTGACAGCGACCCTGACTATTTTGGATGCCCAGGATACGGATGAAGATACATATTTCTGCCGAGCGGTAAATCCGTCGGGAACAACCGATTCTTCCGCTGTCATTCTGCAGGTCAAACGCCTGCGATCCTGGTATCCGCTGGAAACCGACACGGCCGATGTCGTGTCCGGTTTTGATATGACGCTTATGCAGGAAGGTACGGCGGGACTGCCGACTCTTTCGGCCGGTTCGGTCGACCCCTCGGTCGGATCTGCCAGTTTGCTGTTTGATAACGGCGATCATGCCGCCGATCCTAACGGCCAGTATGCTCAAATTCCGGCAGGCGCAGCCGATTACTATGATATCTCCATTACCTGCTGGGTGTACTGGGAAGGCGGAGCGAACTGGCAGCGGATCTTTGATTTTGGAAACGATACGTCTCATTACATGTTCCTGACCCCAAGCAACGGCAGCCAGTGCCGCTTTGTCCTTAACAACGGCGGCGGCGAACAAATTGTTTCGACATCTCCGCTTCCTACAGGCCAGTGGGTGCATGTGGCGGCCACCCTGGGCGGCAACACGGGACGTTTGCATATCAATGGAGAAATCAAGGCCGTAAACACCAATGTGACCATCAATCCGATAGATATTAGCCCGGAGCTGAACTATATCGGCAAAAGCCAGTTCACAGCGGATGCCGAGTTTGACGGCAGGATTGATGATCTCAGAATTTATAATTACCAACTGGATCCGGAGACCATTGCGGAAGAATATTATAATGCAACGGGCATCAATCCATGCATCGATGCCTCCTTTGTCGGATATCAATACAATCTGGATAATACGGGTACATCGTATTGCCGGGTGGATCTGGCGGACTTTGCCGTCTTTGTGTCCAGCTGGATGAACCAGGGTCTTTATCAGCCGTAATCGGCAGGGTATAAGCCGGTGGATAAAACAGGGTCTTTTTATATGAGATTCTTATAAAATAATGGAAAGGGAATGAATATGAGAAAAGGTGCATACATTTTGCTATTTTTAATGTTGGCGTTTATTACACAGGCCGAACTGTTTGACGATTTTGAAGATTATCAACTCGGCATTATTACCGAAGTGACCGGCGGCAAGTGGGTACCTGCCTTCGGCGGAGCGGGTACGGATCCGGGAGCGGATTCTCCGGTGCGGCAGATTGCAATTGATCCTACCGATCCGCAAAACCAGGTTATTTATCTGGAAACCAACAACTCCGGCCAGTACAGCATGTACGGGGTCTTTCCTCCTGCCTGTGTGATGCCGGATGGAGCCACCAGCACATTCTTTACAAAAGTATATGTGACAACTACGGCCCTGGATCAATCTTTTGGTCTGACTTCGGTTGATGGACCGACCAATTTCGGTAATTTTCTCTGTCAGGCGGCGTTTGTCCGCGGCAACCTTCTGGTTCGCAATGGCGGGTCATCCACAACCGTCGGGACGATCCAGGCCAATACGTGGTATTATGTATGGTTTGTAGTCAACAATCAGGCCAACACCTATTCAGTTTATATAAAGACTACGGAAGCCGAAGCCACCGTCTCTGACCGGGTGGCGCAGGATTTTGCCTTTCGAACCCCCGGATCGAGCAACCCGGACGGCGCCCTGGATCGATTTTTGACCGTCGCCAACTATGGCTCCAATATTACTTCCGGGACCCGGATGTATTTTGATGATATGGAAGTCAGTGCGGGAGTGAACCTGAAGGTTCCGATCGGCGCCAGACCGTATGACCCGGACCCTGCTAACTACGCCACAGACGTCGGCGACCTGATCGGTAATACCGGACGAGTGGACGTGACCCTGAGCTGGAAGGCCGGACCGGATCCGGATTTTGAAACCAGCGGTCTGCCGTTTAATCCGGCGATTAAAAAGCATTATGTATATATTTCCAAAGATCAAACGGTTTTCTTAAACGATCCTAATCTGTATTACAAAGACCAGGTGGATCAGATCAGCGATACAGATCCGGAAGCTGAATATGTGCCGGATCCGCCGCTGAATGCCGGTGGAAAATATTTCTGGAGGATCGAAGAAGGTTTGGATAACGGGCTGGGGGGCGTTTATTCTCCCGGCGATCCCAATAATATTATGGGCAGCATCTGGACCTTTGAGACCCGCAGCAGTCTGCCGGTTATATTGGCTCAGCCGGTCCGCGCCCGGGTTATTTTAGGCACATCGGCAGATCCGGTTTTTACAATTGAAGTCAGTACTACAACGCCCGAAAGTTATCAGTGGTTCTATTCCGCCGATGCCGCCATTGGCGGGGATACGGAGGTTGGAGAAAATGCCCCCATGCTGTCGATAGCCAATGCTTCGATGAGCCATCAGGGCTATTATTACTGCCGAGTGTCCAATGCCGCTACGGTATCCGGCGGCGGGAATAATCCGGATGTTTATTCCGATATAGCGCCCCTGGTGATCGGCCGTCTGGTAGCCGAATACAAGTTTGAAAACAATCTGCTCGACAGCAGCGGAGAAGGCAACCACGGCAATGAATCCGATCCGGATGCTCCGGGTTACGGCAACAGCGATCCTCTGGACGGATCCTATGCGACCTTTAACGGTATCGGTCAGTATGTAAATTTCGGAACCTCCGGCTACCCAAAGGCCGGTCCTCTGATCAATGGAATCGGCGGCGGTCTGGATGCAGCCACGATTCTGTGCTGGGTTCGGCCGACCAAGAGCGGCGTGATTTTGTCCAACTATAATGAAGGCACCACAACCGGATTCGGATTCAGTTTGGAAACCAACCAGGATGCCCGAATCAATGCCCGCGGCGAAAGCGTAGAGATTGCGACTGTTCAGGGACGCCCGGACAGACCCGAGTATAATATTTTCGACGGGCAATGGCATATGCTGGCGGTGCGATGGGATGCTCAAACGCCCCTTTGCGCGGTTTATGTGGATGGTCAGTGGGTGGTTGCCGATACCAGCATGGGGACCCCGAATCTTTATGCCGATTGGCAGCGAGGGGTGACCCTCGGAGCCAGTCGAAACGCCTCCAATCGGGATGTTCTTCAGAACTTCTACGGCGGAGATGTGGACAATCTGCGGGTGTACAACTATCCGTTGACGTCCAGCCAGATTGCGCAGGAATACCTGGACGCTACAGGCATTCTGCCGTGCGTGAATATGACTTTTCCGGGGTATCAGTACAACTTTGATAACACCGGCACGTCCTATTGCCGCATTGATTTGGCTGACTTCGCTGTCATGGCCCGTAACTGGCTTGCAACTGGATTATATATCCAGCCGTAAATAAAGCGTTTCACGAAAAGCAGTACCAGGAACCGGAATCCCGTCCTGGGATTCCGGTTCTTTTTTCAGGATCGGCAGGTAAGCCATACAAACAAAACCGGAAACGGGGGGAATTTGAAAAATGGAATTGATTCCACGATCAAAGAGATATTATCTATTCGGATTTTCCATTCTGCTTTTGGGCTGCATCGCAACCGTGTCCGCAGAAGGTCCGAGGGTTCAGCCCGCTTCCAAATTGTCTAATGAATATATCGACTGGATGAAGAAAGTGGCCGACTGGCAGCTTACGCAGACCAGTTGGAACAGTTCTGTCTCTTGGGAACGCGGGGCTTTGTTTGCAGGCATGATGGCCTGCTATGAAGCCGTTAAAGATGAAATCTATCTGGATAAGAGCCGCCAGTTTGCCCAGAAATTCAACTGGCGGCTGGCTTCAAATTCTCACCACGCCGACAACAATGCGGTAGGCCAGGATTTTATGGAGTTATATTTTCTGGACCAGCGAGACCCGGCTCGCTACAGCCATTTCAAATCCGTCAGCGACAGCCACGTGAACAATCCGACGCACTTTTACTGCAATATAGCCGGCGGCAACGAAGTCTGGTGGTGGTGTGACGCCTTGTTTATGGCCCCGCCGGGTCTGGCCCGCCTCTGGCGATCTGTGGATGACTCCCGGTATCTCGCCTTTATGCACTGGATGTGGCAGGAAACACAGGATTGCCTGTATGATACCGAAGAGCATTTGTTTTTCCGCGATATCACCTACTTTAACGCTCGGTATAACGGCAAAAAAGTTTTCTGGTCGCGTGGCAACGGATGGGTACTGGCCGGTATAGCCCGAGTACTGCAATACCTGCCTTTGGATGATCCCAAACGGCCGGACTATATCCATCTTCTTCAGGAAATGTCCGCCAAACTGATTACTCTGCAGCAGCCCAACGGCTACTGGCACAGCGATCTGCTCAGTCCGCAGCGCTATGAGAATCCGGAAACCAGCGGTACGGGCTTTTTCACGTATGGGATTGCCTGGGGAATTAACAACGGATTTCTTGATGAAGCGACTTATCTGCCTGCGGTTCAGGCGGGCTGGGAGGCGCTCAAGGCGGCCGTGCAGCCAAACGGTCTGCTCGGCTGGGTTCAGCCCGTTGGAGCCGGCCCAACCGCCACTACAGCCATGACGACCGATGTCTTCGGCGTTGGGGCCTACCTGCTGGCAGGCAGTGAGATGCAGAAATATGCCCAGCGGAAGGATCCGGCGTCCATTGAATATTTTGAAACCTATCAGACTACGGATTTACTGCTGCAGAAGTGGACAGATGGCACAACGAACGGTTCTTCTTCTGTGGTAGCGCTGGGGGATTATGGGGATCATTTTCTGGAGTTGACGTATAAAAATGACCAGTCGCCGTATCGGGCACAAACGGACTATTCCTTTGCCGCTGCAAAGAATTGTATGATCCAGAATTCCGAATTCCTGTCTGTGCTGGTTCGAGGCAATGCATCCAACGCGGCCGATCCGATCTATGTGCGGCTGGAAGATGTCGATGGACGCTCGGCTGTTCAGATAGTTCCCGATTTGCAGATAGTTCGTACCGCCGCCTGGATGGAAGTGGCCTTTCCGCTGGCTGATTTTGCCGGAGTTGATTGCAGTCGAATCAGTAAACTCAGCGTCGGAGTGGGATCGCCGACGGCCTCTTCTCCATCCGGACAGGGTACGATTCGAATCGACAATATCCGTCTGTTTCCTCGGCAGTGTTTGGGCCTTAAGGAAGATTTCAACAACGACTGCATCGTAAACTTTGAAGACTTTGCCATTCTGGCCGGCCAGTGGCTGGATGAATACGTGGAGGTTGAATCTCCGCAGGAACCGGCTATGACGAATTTAATTGCCTATTGGCCTTTGGATGGAAATGCAAATGACCTGACCGGTAACGGCTATGATGCCCTGGTGGGTCCCCGTGTTGTTTTCGACCAGGGGTATACCGGGCAATCGGCTTACTTTGACGGAACGGATTACCAGAGTTACTTAGAATGCAGCAACAGCGCCGGCATGCACCTAAGCCAGGGCGCTACCGTGTCGGCTTGGATTAAAAGCAGCCGATTAGAAGATCCGTATGCTTCAGTAGTCGCCAAAGGGGTGCAGGCCTGGAGATTGATCCGCAACAACGAAGCCGGTTCCATTTCGTTTCATTTCAATGCGGCTTCCGGAGGAGAGTATCAGGCCAATGGAGGGACCGCTGTAATAGATGGTCAATGGCATCATCTGGCGGGCGTCTATGACGGCCATTCGGTTCGCCTGTATGTAGATGGATATTTGGATGCCTCCAGTCCGGCCGGGCCGGTCAAGACAACCGGCGATCCGGTCTACATCGGCAGCCGAGTGAATAATACACACAATCGAAACTGGATCGGCCATATCGATGAGGTTCGAATTTATAATGTTGCACTCAGCGAAGCCAATATTCTTTATCTGGCCCAGTCCAATCCGAAAATTGACAACCCTCGGCCAACGGATTTGACGGGGGACGGAGTGATCGATTTAAATGATTTGAGCGTTTTTGTTCTGACATGGTTAAAGAGCAATATCTGGCCCTAATAAGAAAGAGAAATCAGAATGCAGAAACGACACGGGTTTAACGCGGGGCTATTGCGGGCATGCCTGCTGCTTTGCGGTATAACCGGATTTGCGGCCCCTCCAGACGGCCCCGGCTACAGTTGGAAACTGATTTTTCATGATGAATTTGACGGTGATTCGCTGGATAGGAGCAAATGGATCAGTCAGCATCCCTGGACGCGAAATTTCAAGGGCGACGCTTATGAGCGGGATGAAAATGTGACGGTCGGCGGAGGGATTCTGACGATTACCGCCAAGGCAGAAAATTACGCCGGTTATTCATTTACCTCCGGCGCTATTTCCACCGGCTACAACAAATTCCGCTTCAAGTACGGTTATGCCGAAGTCCGGTGCAAAATGCCCGGCGCTCGCGGCTCCTGGACGAATTTCTGGACTCTGTCTGAGGGATGGCCGCCGGAGATTGATATCTTTGAGTTTCCTCTCGACGATGTAGAAGGCGATAATAACCAGAGGTATCGTTATATCACCAATATCCATTACGGCGACAGCCAGTCCAGCATGGGCACTCACTGGAAGGGCAATCTGACCGCGGACTTCCATATCTATGCGCTGGATTGGCGACCCTGGTATGTGGCTTATTATTTTGACAATTCCTATGTTCGCAGTCTGAATGACTTTGGGCCTTCCAACGATTTCGGCAGCATGTATCTGATTCTTGACTATTATGTCGGCGGCAACTGGGGCGGGCAGGTCTGGCAGCATCCGAATCCGGCTACATGGCCTGCGCCGACCAGCAGCTCCGTCCAGTTCCAAATTGACTGGGTCCGGGTCTGGCAGAGGAATCAGGATACGGTAAAGGAATTGATTGGCCGCTGGAGTTTGGATGAGGCCGTCGGCAATATTGCGTCGGACAACAGCGGTAAAGAAATGCACGGGACGCTTAAGGGCGGCATGTCGTTTGACGCCAATCGTGTCAATGGCAATCTGGGAACGGCTCTCTTTTTTGACGGAGTGGATGATTATATCGAATTGCCGGCCGGCTTCAATGAGTTTGACAACGGCTTTACGGTGGCGTTGTGGGCCAAACCGACCGCCGTAAAAAACCATGCCCGCTTTATTGACTTGGGCAATGGAGAATATTCAAACAATATTATTTTTGCCCGATCCGGGACAACCAACAACCTGTTGTTTAAGGTCTTTGGAGGCGGCAGTTCAGCCGGCGGAGTGACGGCCTCCAATGCCATTGAATTGAATCGATGGCAGTTTTTCGCCGCCACAATCAACACATCCGGAGCGGTGTCCCTGTATAAAAACGGGCAGCTTATTCAAACCGGCGCCTCGACCTGGCCCTGGGGCGTACAGCGAACGCGAAATTACATCGGCCGCAGCAACTGGTCGGCCGATGCCTATTACGAGGGGGCTCTGGATGAAGTCCGGATTTTTGATTACGCTCTGACGGCCGCAGAAATATTGACTCTTTTTGAGACTACAGCCCACTGTATGCATCCCTATGCCGAGTATCTCGATTTTAACTGGGATTGTGTAGTGGATTTGGAGGATATAGCGGGCTTGATGGATCACTGGCTGTCTGGCGGCTTGTATAAAAACTGAGAAATCTTTATGAAAATCAAATCGGAAAACATGCGTCGAACCATTCTGCATGCGCTTCTTTTGACCGCATTTGGTTCAGGACGGGCAGATCGTGCGGATATCCTCCTCAACGATCAATGGCGTTTCAGTTATTATGGAAAGAACTCCGGCGCAGGTGCGGAGGCGGTTTCGTTTAACGATTCCTCCTGGAGTATTGTGGATTTGCCTCATACATGGAATGCCCTGGACACGCAGGATGGAATCAAAGGAAATTATGCACGGGGTTTCGGGTGGTACCGAAAACACTGCGCTATCGGTTCGGAATATGCCGGCAAGCGCGTCTATTTGTTTTTTGAAGCCGTCGGCAAAAAAGCCCAAGTGTACTGCAATGGGACTTTGGTGGGCCATCATCTGGGCGGCTATGCGGCGTTCTGTTATGATATTACAGACCGGATCCATTTCGGTTCGGACAATGTCATTGCCGTGCGGGCCGATAATGCCAATACCAGTTCTGTCAGTTCGCTGAACATCATTCCGCATTCCGGAGATTTTAACCAGTATGGCGGTATCTGCAGGCCGGTTCATTTAATCATTACTGATCCGGTCCATATTACGCCGCTGGATTACGCTTCCCCCGGGGTGTATCTGACGGCCTCGTCTGTCAGCCATTCCAGCGCCGATCTGGAGGTAAAAGCGCTGGTCCGAAATGCGGATACGCAAAGTCGATCCGTCACAATTCGAGCGAAGATCTATGACGCGTCCGATGTCCTTGTGGATACGCTGCAAACGACACAAACTCTATCTGCCGACGATACTCAGGCCGTTGTCTTGAACACTGTAATTAGCAATCCGCATCTGTGGAACGGTCGGGCTGATCCTTATTTGTACAATGTGATTGTCGAGGCGGGGACCGACGAAGCGACAACAGATTCCGTGAAGCAGCCGCTGGGTTTCCGCTATTTTTCCGTCGATCCGGAACTGGGATTTTTTCTAAACGGCCGCTATCTGGATCTACACGGAGTGGCGATACATGAAGACCGGCGAGACAAGGGTCGGGCCATCAGCGATGCCGATCGACAACAGGATATCGAGTTGATGCTGGAAATGGGCTGCACCTGGATGCGCCCCAGTCACTATCAGCATGCCAAGAAGTTCTATGAACTATGTGACCAGAGCGGACTTGTTCTTTCCACAGAAATTCCGATTGTTAACGGTATTACCATCGGGTCTGCGGACTTTGATAATAACTGCAAGGATCAGCTGCGAGAGCTGATTCGCCAGAACTACAACCATCCTTCTATCTTTTTCTGGCTGCTCTATAATGAACTGACTACCAGCGGCTCGGAAGTTCTCATCGGGCAGCTGAATACGCTGGCACATAATGAAGATCCAACGCGTCTGACGACCTGCGCGCACAACAACGTTTCCGATACGGCGG
>JAKJEN010000057.1:11285-15638 GCA_022705405.1 Planctomycetota bacterium
CCGATATATGGGCTGGTACGGAAGCTCTCCGGACGGATTTGCCCTCTGGGCCGACGCCATTCATGCACTTCGGCCAACCGTCGGAATCGGGGTCACCGAATACGGAGCCGGGGCTAACACTGCTCATCACGAGACGCCGCCGACCTATCCGGGACCGACTTCCTGGTGGCATCCGGAAGAGTATCAATCCTATTATCACGAGGTCTATTGGAAGGCCATGAAAAAGCGGCCGTTTTTATGGTGTAAAACGATTTGGAACGGGTTTGATTTTTCGGTAGATGACCGCAATGAAGGCAGCCAGATTGAACTGAATGATAAGGGGATGGTAACCCGAGACCGTTTGATTAAAAAAGACGCGTTTTACTGGTATAAAGCTAACTGGACAACCGCCCCGATGGTTTATATCGCCAGCCGGCGGTTTACTCCCCGGATCGATAAATGCCCTGTGTATATTAAGGTTTATTCGAATTGTGATACCGTGGAATTGTTTATAAACGGGATCTCTCTGGGAGTAAAATCCGGCGCCGACTGCATCTTTCTCTGGGATTCGGGCATACCGCTTCGGGTGGGAGAAAATGAGATTACGGCTATCGGGATCTGCGGGGAAGAGTCTTGTCAAGACAGTTGCGTCTGGAATTTCAGTGTGACCGGAGATCCTGAAGACTGTGCTTATATGAGATCCATCGGCTGTATCTTCATCTCAGACATCGCCGGCCCGGGCGGGCAGCCCGATTGTGTAGTCGATCTGTATGATTTAGCTCAAATCGCAACCCAGTGGCAGGGTAATTATGTTGAAACCGTCGCGCCGACCGATCCGGGGACCAATGGGCTGGCGGCCTATTGGCCGTTGGACGGCAATTTTAATGATGTTAGCGGTAACGGCCATCATGCTGCAGTACAAGGAGGCCCGCTGTCTTTCGTGAATCCCGGTCATATCGGACAATCGGTCAAGTTTAACGGCGCCAGCGGTTTAAATTGTGCCGACAGCACAGATTTCAACCTGGCGGAGGCCGCAACAATATCGGCCTGGATCAAAAGCAGCAATGAGACGGATCCCTGGGCCTGTGTGATCGCCAAGGGCGTCTACGCTTGGAGGTTGATCCGCAACGATGTCGGCAATACGATGTGTTTTCATTTTAATCCGGCAAGCGGAGCCGCTGAATTTCAGGCCAATGGAAAGACCCCTGTCTTAGACGGCCGGTGGCACCATCTCATGGCTGTTTATGATGGAAGTCAGATTCGTCTTTATGTCGATGGGAAGATGGATGCGGCAACTTCAACGGGAGGGGCGGCGTTGAGGACATCCGCTGATCCGGTTTATATCGGAAGCCGGGTCGGCCAGTTGGCCAACAGAAGTTGGAATGGCCAGATTGATGAGGTACGAATCTACGATAGAGTACTCAGCGAGGCGGAAATGCTCTGGCTGTCCGAGGGGCAGCCCTATAATCGAATCCCCGATCCGCCGCGGCCGACAGATTTGGTACCGGACGGAAAAATTGACCTTAATGATTTGGCAGCTTTTTTAATGCAATGGCTTTTGTGCTATAACCCTTAATTTCCGTTTTATATAACACCTATTGACAAAAAGATTTCTCATATATATAGACATTGCATACCGAACAATATATCTTATATATTTTCTATCTCAAAAAATATAGACTTTTTATCTTTTTTATTTGTAAGACGAGATTCTTAAAGTAATTAAAAAATTTTTCATTTTTTTACCTCCATTTTTTTGAAGTAGAGGAATAATTTAAAGAACAAGAATACACAGATTCAAAATCAAAGGTCTATGGCTATGCAAAAACAGGACAATCGTCTGCCGAGCGATGAGTTCTTTAAACTGTTGATGAACAGCCAAAAAGTTATTTATGCATATATCCTTTCTATGGTCCATAACTGCCCGGATGCGGACGATGTTATGCAGGAAACGATGACTTTAATGTGGGAGCGGTTTTCCTCATTTGAGCCGGGCACAAATTTCGGCGCCTGGGGTATCAAAATCGCCCGATTCAAGATCCTTGGATACTATAAATCGAAAAAGAGGACTATAGAATTATTTGATGAGTCTTTACAGAATCAGATTTCAGACTGTTATCATCGCAAGATGGATGAGTTGAAGATCCGAGTCAGCGCTCTTCAGGAGTGCCTGAAGAAATTAGACAAACGAGATAAAAAACTGATTCAGATCCGCTACGAGCAGGGGCTGAAAGTCACAGAACTTGCCGACCGGATCGACCGGCCTGTTCAGGGGCTTTACAAAGCGCTGGCCCGAATTCACGCGGTGCTTCACCGGTGCGTCAATACAACTATCCGCCAGTGGGGGCTGCAATGAAAAAAGACTTGGCAACGGAATTCAAACTCAGCGAATTAATCCTGCTGAAACTGGAAGGGACGATTCAGCCCAGCCAGATGGCCAAACTCAACCGGTGGCTGCACGAAGATCCGGAGGCGGTGGAGTTCTACGTAGAATACATGATGCAGTATTCCGGATTGACCCAGCCGGGGGATATCTCCATTTCCGATCTGCCGCTGCAAACTGTCTCTCCGATTCTGGAAACATCTTTATGGCTGGCCTTATCGGAATTTGAACAGGAGGCCGAAGCCGTTGAAATCGAAAAGCCCAGGCCAACCTCTGAGGTATCCGAAAGACGGCCGATTGAGGCGCAACCGGTTCGCATTACCGGCGTTGGCAAATTTTCTCTGGCGGCTTTGCTTCTGTCGTCGGCGGCTCTGATCCTTTTAATTGTTTATGCCATGGGACCTGCAGGCAGAGGCGCTGAGGTGGCCACTGTAGCGGATACCCTTAATGCCCGATGGAACAACTCCGACCGAATCATCCGGAGTGGGGTGCGGCTGAGCACAAAAGACGATTCCCTGTGGCTGCGGGAGGGCGTTGCTACGGTCCTGTTTGACAGCGGAAGTTCTGTGGTCATAGAAGGACCGGCCGAGTTTGAGATCCTAACGGCTGACCAAATCCAACTGAATTACGGTCGTCTGTTCGCTTCTGTGCCCAAGCAGGCCATTGGTTTTACAGTCAGTACCGCCCAGTCCAAGATCATCGATCTGGGCACCGACTTCGGTGTCAAAGCGGGACCGGATGGGACGGAATTACACGTGATCCAGGGCAAAACGATGTTGATTTCAGGGGCAGCCCGAAACGCCAAAAATCAGTATGAACTTTGCGAAGGACAGGCCAGGGCCGTGACGGCCTCCGGTATTGTACAGGATATTTCCCTAAAAAAAGAGGCCTTTATTCGACGGATCGACTCCCGAACTCGTTTTATCTGGAAGGGGCAGGGCATTAGTCTGGCCGATATCGTTGGCGGCGGCAACGGCCTGGGTACCGGACAACTCAATGCGGGCATCAATTACCTCGGAGAAACAAAGATTCTGGATACTTATACATCGCAGGCCGGGCCCGCAGAATATGTGGCGATTGGTTCCAATAGATTTGTCGATGGCGTTTTCATTCCCAATGGTTCTTCCCAGGTCACTTCCAAAGGAACAGTTTTTGATTTTGAGAAAACCAACGGCCGTTATTGGCTGGGCGTTCTAAATGGCGCCTGGCACCAGATTGCCCTGACTGTTAAGGTACCCCGTCATCAGTTGCGTCTGAACGGAATCGAATACGGAACCCCAGACAAACCCGCGATTTATCTGAGCAGCAACCAAGGCATCACCTTTAATCTGCAGACGATTCGACAATACACCAGGATGGATATCTGCCGGTTCACTGCTCTGTGCGGGCTGTCGGAGACGTATCGTCAGTACTGGGATGTTATGAAGCAGTATCCCCATTTTCCGGAGGTCCCCAATGCCTCGTTCTATGTGCTGGTGGACGGCCGGGTGCGTTTTGTTCAGAAAGATATGACAACCCAGGATCCGGCCGTGAAGATCGCGGTTGAGATTGCCCCGGAGGATCAGTTTCTGACCCTGGCGACAACCCAGGGAAGCGACAAGTCCAACAACGGGGATTGGACGCTGTTTGCCGAACCGTATCTTTTGTTGCAGGAGTAATTGTTCTTTTATAGAAAACCGAAATCGAAATTCTTTTGGAGGATGGGTTATGAAAAAATGTACAGTATGGGCGTTTTTATGTGTGATTGGGGCTGCGGCGCAGGCCGTTCTAATCGATGATTTTTCAGACGCCAGTTTAGCCGAGTACACCAAAAGCGTCGTATTGGAGCAAAGCGGAACCAACGCGATTTCGTTTGCCGCTCCCAACGGCGCCATTCAGGTATCCAAGGCAGCCGATAACGGCGCTGAACAGGTTCTTCTGCTGCGGGATGACTACTCGCTGGATGTTGGGGATACGCTGCGGATCGATACAATGACGGATAAGATTTCCAG
>JAKJEN010000058.1 GCA_022705405.1 Planctomycetota bacterium
TCCGTTTATAACAGAAGACAGCGGATGTTTCCATCCACCAGTTAATCACTGGTGGTATTGAAATCGGAAGAGATAAAACCAGACTTCTTTTGTTTAGAATAAAAAAAGAAAATACTTGAAAATTAAACAAGAACAATTACTAAATAGTTGCATATACTACTTATTAATATAAAATCCCTTACAGAAATTCCGAATCTTATGCGGTAAAATGGAAAGCAGGGTTGAAGAAAAATTAAATGAGTTCCACAGGCGGTGCAAAAGCAATGGCCTCAAGATAACTCCTCAGAGAATAGCCGTTTATAAAGCATTGATAGAATCGTTCGACCATCCGACGGCTGAAGAGATTTTCAAACAAGTACGCAAGGAAATGAGCACGATTTCGCTGGATACAGTCAATCGGACCCTGCAAACCCTGATTCGAATCGGAGCGGCTTTTCAGGTAGAAGGTTCCGGCCAGCCCAGACGCTATGACGGAGGACTTGAGGAACACCAGCACTTTCGGTGCATTCAGTGCGGCGCTGTTATTGACTTTCATTACGAACCTTTTGACAATATCCTTGTCCCGGAACATCTGGCAGGGCAGTTTACGATCCTGAGGAAAAGCGTTTATTTTGAAGGCATTTGCAATCAATGCGCAGGACATAAACAAATTATAAACTAACATCAAAACACAGAATAAGAAGGGAGTATTTATGGGATTAAAGGGAAGCAAGACTGAAAAGAATCTGCTGACGGCTTTTGCCGGAGAATCTCAGGCGCGAAATCGGTACACGTATTATGCCAGCAAGGCCAAAAAAGACGGGTATGAGCAGATTGCGGCAATTTTTACGGAAACTGCCGACCAGGAGAAAGAACATGCCAAACGACTTTTCAAATTTCTTGAAGGGGGAGAGGTAGAAATTACAGCGGCATTTCCGGCCGGGGTCATTGGAACAACCGAAGAAAACCTTGCAGAGGCGGCTGCCGGCGAAAACTATGAGACTACTCAAATGTACCCGGATTTTGCCAAAGTGGCTGACCAGGAAGGATTTAAGGAAATCGCAAGCGTATTCCGAAAGATTGCGATTGCTGAGGCCCGCCATCGCGACCGTTATCTGGCTTTACAGGCCAATGTTAAAGAAGGCAAAGTTTTTAAGCGTTCCAAGCCACAAAAATGGATTTGTCGAAATTGCGGGTATGTTCACGAAGGTTTAGAGGCGCCGGGAACTTGTCCTGCCTGTGCACACCCTCAGGCTCACTTTGAACTGGAATCTGCCAATTATTGATTTCTTGTATTTAAATCGGAAGGGAACTCTATACAATCTCAGGAAGAATCCGGCCGGCCGACTACCCCGGTCGGCTGGATTTCCTGAATCGCGGGAAAAATGAAAAGAATTGGAATATTATGTCTGACGTTTGTTCTGATATGCACAGTCAGCTGTGATAGAGAAAGGAAGGATGCTATGAAAGAAAGAAAAGGAATCATTACATTTAAAGGTTCGCCGCTTACCCTTTTGGGGCAGGAGTTAAAAGTCGGCCAAATGCTGCCGGATGCAACCCTGACCGCCCCGGACTTGTCGGAGGTAAAGATTTCTTCATTCCGCGGTAAAACTCTGATTGTTTCGACTGTCCCTTCGCTGGATACAGGAGTTTGCGATTTGCAGACTCGACGCTTTAATGCAGAAGCAAAGAAATTGGGCGAGCAGACGGTTATTTTGACGATCAGCATGGATCTGCCTTTTGCTCAGAGCCGCTGGTGCGGGGCGGCAGGCGCAGACGCCGTAAAAACTGCCTCCGACTATAAAGAAGCGGAGTTTGCAAAAGCCAGCGGATTGCTGATTAAAGAACTTCATTTATTGACAAGATCGGTTATTATAGCTGACAAAACCGGGAAGATCGTATATATTCAAGTGGTCCCGGAGGTGGCTACAGAACCGGATTATGAGGCCGCCCTGGCCGCCCTTAAGAAAATTTAAACGGGTTTTCCCGGCCGAACTGTGCCGGCGGAAAACAGAATGCGGGAGACCAATCATGAGAGAACTTGCCGAACGAGTTTTTGCGGTAGGAGTCCAGCACTGGGATCGTCGCCTGTTTGATGAATTGATTCCTCTGCCGGATGGAACCAGCTACAACGCCTACTTGGTCAAAGGAAGCGAAAAGACCGCTCTTCTGGACACGGCCGATCCGGCCAAAACCCATGAATTGATAGATCATCTGGTGCAGGCAGGCGCCGATAAAATTGATTATGTGGTCAGTCACCACGCCGAACAGGATCATTCCGGAAGTATTCCGGATGTGCTGCTGATGTATCCGGATGCCAAAGTAGTGACCAATCCCAAGTGCAAAGAAATGCTGATCCATCATCTGCGGCTGGAAGACGAGCAGTTTGTGACGGTTGAGGACGGAGAAAAACTTTCTCTGGGCGATAAGACTTTGCAATTTATTTACACCCCGTGGGTTCATTGGCCGGAGACGATGAGCACCTGGCTGGCGGAGGATCGGATCCTGTTCAGTTGTGATTTTTTTGGATCGCACAAGACCTCCAATCGTCTGTATGTGGAGGATGAATGGGAGGTGTACGAGGCAGCCAAACGGTATTTTGCAGAAATTATGATGCCGTTTCGTTCCGCTATCCGAGGCAACCTGAAAAAACTCGAACCGCTGGACATCCGGCTGATCGCACCCGGTCACGGTCCGGTCTATCCGAATCCGTCCTTTATTGTCAATGCGTATCAGGACTGGGTCAGCGATCGGGTGAAAAATGAAGTGGTATTGGCGTACGTATCGATGCATGACAGCACTCGGCGGATGGCGGACTATTTTGTGGACGCGCTGACGGCTCGAAATATTAAGGCGCATCTGTTTAATCTGACCGGCGAGGATATCGGTAAACTGGCTATTTCACTGGTGGATGCGGCGACGGTAGTACTCGGCTCCCCGACGGTGCTGACCGGGCCTCATCCCAGCGCTGCCTATGCGGCGATGCTGGTTAACGCCCTGCGTCCCAAAACTCGATTTGTCGGGTTGATCGGCTCTTTCGGATGGGCAGGCAAGATGCCCGAACAGTTGATTGGAATGCTGAGCAATCTGAAGGCCGAGACGCTGGAACCGGTAATCGCCAGAGGATTTCCGGATGAATCGGTATTTTCGGCGCTGGATGACCTGGCGGAAAAAATTCGTGTCAAGCATACAGAGGCCGGTATCGTTTAGAACTTGTAAAAGACTACTGCGAAAAGACCTTGGAAAGGACAAAACCAATGATTCCTTCAAAAATAGAAAATGCATTTAATGAACAGATCAACGCCGAAACCTATTCGGCGTACTTGTACTGGTCGATGTCAGCGGCGCTGGAAGAGATGCAGCTGCCGGGGTTTGCCGCCTGGATGCGGGTCCAAGCGCAGGAAGAGATGACCCACGCAGGCAAGTTTTATCATCATCTGGTGGAACGCGGAGGCCGAGTCCGCTTGAAAGCCATTGCTTGTCCTCCTGAAAAATGGGATTCGCTTCTCAAGATGTTTGAGGATGTCCTCAAGCATGAACAGATGGTGACCGGATTGATTCATAAACTGGTTGGGCTGGCCTCGGAGGAAAAGGATTATGCGGCGGGAGTTTTCTTGCAGTGGTTTATCAGCGAGCAGGTCGAAGAGGAAGCCAGCGTAGAGACAATCCTCGGAAAACTTAAACTGACCGCCGACGCGAAAGGCGGACTCTATATGCTTGATAAAGAAATGGGAAAACGCGTCTTTACGGCGCCGACGAAGGGAGATGACGAATGAGTATTGTATTCAACGCGGACGAAATCTTCGAAATAGCCGAACAAATTGAGCGCAACGGCGCCAAGTTTTATCGGGAAGCAGCCGGCAAAGCTGTCGATTCGAGCACCCGGGAAATGCTGCAGGAACTGGCGGATATGGAGGACGGGCACGAAAAGATTTTTATCCAGATGCGCAAAGACCTGCCGCCCAAAGAAAAAGAACCCACGGTATATGATCCGGATAATGAAGCCGCCCAGTATCTTCGGACAATGGCCGATTTTCATGGAACAGAAGGCAAGGCCGGGCCTCTGGAAAAATTAACCGGCAA
The DNA here is from genome assembly GCA_022705405.1 of Planctomycetota bacterium. Classification (GTDB taxonomy): domain Bacteria; phylum Planctomycetota; class Phycisphaerae; order Sedimentisphaerales; family Anaerohalosphaeraceae; genus JAHDQI01. The sequence goes on from JAKJEN010000058.1 coordinate 4,063, forward strand.
GGAGACCATGTCGGAACTTTTGAAAATCGCGTTGCAGGCCGAAAAGGATTCCATTGCGTTTTATGTCGGGATCAAAGGGCTTGTGCCTTCCCGCAGCGGCAAGGATAAGGTAGAAAAAATCATTGTCGAAGAAATGTCGCATGTTTCCACTCTTGGAGCTAAACTGCAGGCGCTCAAATAAATAACGGTTTCCCCGGAAATAGAGTTTGTGAGGGAACAGTAAATTTCAGGTCACGGAGACCGATGTTCCGGCAATGATCCGTCAAACCCAGTCAAATTGGCTTCGCAAACAGCCGATCATGCGGAAGGTACTGCTTGCGCTGGTTCCCTGCGTTCTGGGCGGGTGGTACTACTTTGGCATCCAGACCCTGGCTCTGACCCTCTTTTGCTGTCTGTGGGGATTTTTTTTAGAATGGCTGTTCTGCCGAAAACGCGGAGAGCCGGTCAGCGAGGCGGTTTTTGTGACGGCGGTCTTGTTTGCCCTGACGATGCCTGCCGGCGTTGGCTGGCATGTGGCGGCCGTTGGAATGGCATTTGCAGTCATCTTTTCCAAAGAAGTATTCGGCGGATTCGGACGAAATTTCTTTAATCCGGCTCTGGCGGGCAGATGCTTTGTCTATATTTGTTTTCCGATTGCCATGACCGGCGTTTGGCAGCCGCCTGCAGAAGGCCCCTGGGGCTCTCTGACACGCTGGTCTTCAGCTGCGGATGAGGACGGTTCGATCGCTGTAACCAGCGCTACGCCTATGGCGCATAAAAAGGCGGGACGAATACAGTTTGGCAGCTGGACAGAACCAGCTTTGCCGGCCTCTCTCCCATTTCAGATCGACCCTGCCGGCGGGCAGATTATTGTATCCAAATGGACGATGATGAAAGGGCTTCTGTTCGGTCGTATCGGCGGAACGATGGGGGCAACCAGCGCAGTCTTGATTACCTTGGGGGGAATTTACCTGTTCGTGACCGGAACCGCCAGCCGAACCATCATTTTATCAGTGATTGGCTCGTATGCCGTTTTCAACCAGATTTTTTACTGGTTTGGAGTTGCGCCTGTGCCGGGGGCCTGGCCGGCGGTACTGGGAGGAGGTTTTTTGCTGGGCGCCTTTTTTATGTCAACCGATCCGGTCAGTTCTCCGCGGACTGAACCGGCCCGAATCATCTACGGCATTCTCATTGGGCTGGCTTCTTTGGTGATCCGCAATTTTTCTATTTTCAACGGGGGGCTTATGTTTGCCATCCTGCTGGGCAATATGTTTACTCCGATTTTAGATGTGGCGGGGCAAAACCACTGTCGATGGGAGGGCAAAAGCATGAGCCAAAAGCCGCTTTATGCAATAGGATATATGTTCATTGTGACTGCATTTTTCAGCGCCTTGATCATCGGGTTTGCTCGCGGGACCCAGGAGCAGGTTGCAGTCAATGAACGGATCGCTTTTGAGAAAGCCGTACTGCGGGCTTTTCCGGAAATTTCTTTTACAACGGATTCCCAGGCCCATCAGTACTTTCAGCAGCATTTTGAATTACTGCCGGAGGCGGATGGGGCATGGGTGTATACAAAAGACGGGATCGCTGCCGGTTATGCGCTGCCGATTGAGGGCAAAGGATTTTGGGCGATGATCCGGGGAATCGTTGGAATTGCGCCGGACAGGCAGACTATTCTGGGGCTGGCCTTTTATGAACAAAATGAAACGCCGGGGCTTGGAGCAAGAATTGTTGAACCGTTTTTTCGCGATCAATTTAAAAATCTGACGATCAGACCACAAGGTCTGCCTGTAGAGCTTCGGCCGGCCGGATCGGCGCTGTCTTCCGGACAGGTTCACGCCATCAGCGGCGCCACCCAGACCTGCATGCGGCTGAAGGTTCTCTTGAATGAAAATTTACAGAACTGGCTGAAAAAAATGTCTGAAAAGGAGAACCGGCAATGACTTCCGCAGAAAATTCAAAAAACCTGCGGACTCTTGCCTTGGATGGGCTTTGGCGAGATAATCCCATCTTTCGCCAGATTCTGGGGATCTGCAGCACGCTGGCTGTAACCAATCTGGTAATCAATACGTTTGTGATGTGCGCTGCCCTGACGCTGGTGACGGCCATGAGTTGTCTGACGGTTTCCCTGCTTCGCAATCGCACTCCGCGAAATATCCGGATGATGGTGCAGACGCTGATCATCGGGTTTTATGTCGTTATCGTGGACGTGATATTAAAGGCCTGGTGGCCGGATATGAGCCGCAATCTGGGTCCATATGTGGGGCTGATTTTGACCAACTGTATTGTCATGGGCCGCTGTGAGGCCTTTGCCGGTTCCAACAAGCCGCTGGCAGCGCTCTGGGATGGCCTGTTTAGCGGGTTGGGCTATTCCTATGTCCTTCTGGCGATTGCCGCGGTTCGTGAAATGCTGGGAATGGGGACATTTCTGGGCTGGCCGGTTCCCTATTTTTCGTCCCCGTATTGGGATAAGTGGATTATTATGGTAATGCCGCCGGGCGGATTCTTTGTGCTGGCCTGCGTATTGTGGATTACCCGTTCAATAAAGCCGAAGGAGGCGAAGAAATGAACTCGCTTGGCGCAGAAATCTGGCAAGCCGTTGTGGTTTGCTTTGCCGCGGTTTTTACCAATAACATCCTGCTCAGTTATTTTCTTGGGATGTGTCCGTTTACCGCCGTTTCGCGCGAAGTTCGAACAGCCGGAGGACTGGGGGCCGCGGTGGTCTTTGTAATGACTTTTACCTGCATTCTGAACTGGATGGCTTATCGGTATGTGCTGGTACCGCTGCATCTGGAATTTTTCAGATTTATTCTGTTTATCATCATTATCGCGGCCTTTGTGCAGTTGGTAGAGATGCTGATAGATCGATTTTCTCCCGCTCTGTATCAAAGTCTGGGGATTTTTCTGCCTTTGATCACCGTCAATTGCGCAATTTTAGGCGCTTCGCTGTTTATGATTATTCGCGAGTATTCGCTGATCGTGACGATTGGCTATGGCTTTGGCAGCGGAGTAGGCTGGCTGCTTGCCATCCTTGCCATGGCGGGTATCCGCCAGCGGTTTAATGAATCCCGGGTTCCGGAAGGTCTGCGCGGGCCGGGCATCACCCTGATTATCGCCGGTCTGATGGCGCTGGCATTTATCGGATTTACAGGGGTTCTTTCGTAGATGGTAATAGAAATTTTTACCCTCGTTTTGATTGTCAGCACGATTGCGGCGGCCCTGGCGGCGCTGTTGGTGGTCAGCGAACACTTTATCTCCAATTACGGCCCGTGCCAGTTGACGATCAACGAAGAAAGAAAATTAACTGTACAGGGGGGGCGGTCGCTTTTATCCACACTGCAAGAGCAGAAGATCTTTATCCCCAGCGCCTGCGGCGGCCGAGGTACATGCGGGGTCTGCAAAGTCAAAGTACTGGATGGCGGAGGAGCGGTTCTGCCGACCGAAACTCCTTTTTTGACGAAAGAGGACCTGCAGGAAGGCGTACGCCTTTCCTGTCAGGTTAAGATCCGCAAAGATATGGCTATTGAAATCCCCCGAGCCCTGTTTCAGATCCGCCAGTTCAAGTGCCGCTGCTCGCGGATCGAGGATCTGACCTATGACATGAAACGGTTTCATTTCGAACTGGTAAATCCCGATACGATTCAGTTTGTTGCCGGCCAGTATGTGCAGTTAAAATGTCCAAAATACAAGGGTAATAATGAAGAGGTGTACCGGGCGTATTCCATTGCCTCCGATCCAAAGGAAAACCAGGCCATTGATTTGATCATCCGGCGGGCGCCCAAAGGAATCTGTACAACCTGGTGTTTTGACTATTTGAAAGAGGGAGATCCTGTGGAAATCACAGGGCCTTATGGAGAGTTTCATCTGAGCGATACGCAGGCCCCGATGGTTTTTGTTGCCGGCGGCAGCGGGATGGCTCCGTTTGTCTCGATCCTTTGGCATATGAAAAACACAGCCAGCAAGCGAGAGGCCGTATATTTCTTTGGCGGAAACAGCGCCCGGGACTTGTGCTTGTCAGAGCAGATGGAACAATTTAGTCGCGATCTGCCGACTTTTACCTTTGTTCCTGTGGTGGCCAAACCTGAGCCGGAAAGCGGCTGGAAGGGCCAGACGGGTCTTGTCACAGAAGCTGTCAGCCGCCATTATAAGGATCTAAGCGGCCACGAGGGATATCTTTGCGGCAGTCCCGGGATGATTGACGCGGCGATTGCCGTATTCGAGGGTCTGGGGATGACTGCCGGAAAGATCTATTATGATAAGTTTGTATAAGAAAGGCCGACGATGAAACGCTCGCCTTCAGACCTGAAACTTGAGCAGATGCTGCGGTCATCCAAACTGGTAGCAGGCGGTTTTATGGGGACCGATTCCCGAACCGTCGAGGAAGTGATTCGGGAGGATGCTGCGGAGTTGGAGCGGCTTGGAAAAACTGCTGCACAAGTAGCTTCCCGGATGCGGGAACTTACGTTAATAGCGCGTCCGGCGCTTGGAAACTGGGTCGAAGCCGAGAACAAATACCGGATTCGAAGCGAAGAATGGAAGGGCTCGCTGATTTGTCCCTGGCCGCACGTGGGCCGATATGAAAAGCGGATTACAACCTGTATCCGTCTGGAGACGAATGAAAAAATCGACTGGTCCGATTTGAATATTCACTTGATTGAGGCCCATGGTTTTTTTGAAGGCAGGGGCGCTTATTTTCGTCTGGAACCGGCGGACCTGGTGCGGATTCTTTTTTAATGCAGTCGGATGCGAAAACTATGAAATTGGAAGAAAAGAAATAATTGTAACTCTCAGAGAAAAGGAAACTATCCATGAAAAAGTACAGATGTTTATTATGCGGTTATATTTATGATCCGGCCGTCGGCGATCCGGATGGCGGAATTGAACCGGGCACGTCCTTTGATGATCTGCCGGACGACTGGGTTTGTCCGGAGTGCGGAGCCGGTAAAGATGAATTTGAAGAGGTGGCCTGAGTTTCGATTTTCAAAAAATAAAGTGAAAAAAACAGGCCATGAACCTGTCGATATAGGTTGTCTAAGAGACAGACGATGAAAGAAATTTTTCCGATCCTTCGGGATCGCCGTCCCATGCTTTGCATTGAGACCGCCGCCGGTCCGTCCGCAGTGGTGGTCTTTGGCGCATCCGGCGACCTGACGCATCGCAAGCTGTTTCCCAGTCTGTATGAGTTATTCTCGGGAGATCTGATCAGTAAACAATTTTATCTGATCGGATGCAGACGCAGCCCGCTGTCTGATTTGCAGTTTCGCCGCGGAATCCAAGACGCCAATGGCGCTTCTGGTTCGGACAAATGGCCGGCTCAGTCAGAGGCCTTTCTGGAGCGGTGTTTTTATGTGCAGGGGGATTATCGGTCGGCGGAATTGTATCGTCTGCTTCAGGATCGGATGGCTCAGTTGGACAAACAGTTCCGTGTGGATGGGGTTCGACTGTTTTATTTATCGGTGCCGCCCAAGGTAGTGGAAGACATTGCCGAGCGGCTGGCGGAATCCAAATTGGCCTGTCCGGCCGCGCCTGGACATCCGCAGAATGTCCGACTGGTCATAGAAAAACCGTTCGGCAGAGATTTGAAATCGGCGATTGAACTGGATCGCAAATTGCATCTGTGTTTTCAGGAATCACAGATTTACCGGATTGATCATTATCTGGGCAAGGAGACGGTGCAGAATATCCTGGTCTTCCGATTTGCCAATAGCTTGTTCGAGCCGCTTTGGAACCGCAATTACATCGATCATGTACAGATTACCATTGCCGAATCGCTGGGCGTGGAACATCGGGCTGGTTATTATGACCAGACCGGTGCGCTGCGGGATATGTTTCAAAATCACATGCTTCAGATGCTTTCGCTTGTGGCTATGGAACCGCCGGCGTCCTTCGCGGCCGACCATGTCCGCGACGAAAAAGCCAAATTGCTGCGTTCGCTGGCTCCTGTTTCCCCGAACCCTCAAGATATGCAGATAGTCAGGGCACAATACGGGCCGGGAATCATAAATGGAAAGCCGGCAGTCGGCTATCGACAGGAAAAGGGGGTCGATCCGCAATCCTTTACAGAGACCTTTGTAGCGGCACGGCTGATGGTCGACAACTGGCGGTGGAAGGGAGTGCCGTTTTATTTGAGAACCGGAAAGCGGCTGTCGAGAAAATTGACGGAAATCGTTGTCGTCTTCAAGTCAATTCCTCACTCGCTATTTCAGGATGTTGGAATCGAGGAAATGCCCCAAAATGTGCTCCGTTTTCAAATCCAACCGCAGGAGGGCACATTTTTAAGCTTACAGGCCAAACGGCCCGGCTCGAAAATCTGTATGAGTACCCTTGAAATGGCCGTCGATTATCAAAAGGTGTTTGGAGTGGAAATGCCGGAGGCCTACCAGCGGCTTCTTTTGGATTGTCTGATAGGCGATCAGACGTTATTTACTCGCCAGGACTCGATTATCCCGACTTGGGAGCTTTTACAGCCAATTATAGACCAATGGATATATAACAGAGAGGATATATACATATATCAATCAGGCACATCAAAAATTGATCCAGCTGATAAATTAATTCAAAAGACCGGACATTATTGGAATACAATATAATCTAACTTTCTGAAAATAATGGAATTATAATTATATTCACAATATTGCTTTAAAAAGTTTAAATATTGTGAAAAAAATAGCATATTATATTGACAATAGATATCAGTGCGTTATAATACTTTAATAGTTGAGAACATCAGTCTTATAAGAGGGTATTGGAGGACTAAAAAAATAATGGAGGAATAGATATGGTAAATAAAAAGTGTATAATTCGTTTGTCGAGATACAAAAACGCCCTTACGCGGCTAAAAGCATTTGGCTTTGTGAAGGTGTTTTCGGGAAATCTTGCCGACGCAGCGGGTGTGACCTCTTCTCAAGTGAGAAAAGACTTTTCTTTGTTCGGAATTACCGGAAACAGAAGAGGAGGCTATAATGTTGACGAACTGATCAATAGAATTCTTGAAATTCTGGGTAAAAATGAGATTCAAAAGGTGGCGTTGATCGGGGCTGGCAGCATTGGAACGGCTTTGCTGAAATACAAGGGCTTTGAAATGGGCGGCATCAAAATTATGGCCGCCTTTGATATCGATCCTATAAAGATCAATCCTAACGCAGATACGCCGATTCTGCCGTTGGAAGAGTTCCATGATTTTGTGACAAAGCATTCGATTCGAGTAGGAATTCTGGCTGTACCGGATATAGCCGCTCATCACGTTTCTGAAATAATGATCGGCAGCGGAATTCAGGGAATTCTGAATTTTGCGCCGATTCAACTGCGAGGAGCGGAGGGAGTTATTATTAATAATATTAATCTCGAAGTGGAATTGGAGAACCTGATTTATTTCGTGAATGCCTCCGAAAAAACCGGGATTACGAGATGAAAATCCGAACCCTGAAAAATCGTATTCTGCTGTCTTTTCTGGCCGTGAATCTGGTTCTGGCGGCAGGCGTTTTTTGCCTTGGGTACTGGGTGATCCACAAGCAGCTGTTCCAGAAAACCCAGCAGCAAGTCAACCGCTACCTGGACAGCGCACGGACCTTTTACGTCAGCGAGATCGAAACCATCGGGATGCGGATGAATTTGGCGACCTACGAGGGAGACCTTGAAAAATTGAAGGATCGCCTGGAATTGGATTATCTGTATCGGATTCCGACCGATGAGGTTGGGCATTGCGAAAGCCGGATAGTGCAATATGCATTCGCTCATAAAACGCCTGCCGGCGGAAGCCGTCTTATTTCACCGGAGGAACTGAAGCGGATGCCTTTGCAGATACAAGAGAGGGCTCGGGTAGCCATTCAGACCCCCAGTTGCAGCAAGCAGGACGATCTGACTTTTCTGAACGGTGCAATGACCAAGGAATATGCGATTCCGATCCAAAATCAAAGCGGCCGGATTGAATCGATCGCTTATGGCGGGCGGATTATCAATCGAGACTATTCCTTTGTAGACAAGATCCGGCTGCTGGTTTTCGGGGATGAGCAATTCCATGACAAACCGGTCGGTACGGTCACTATTTTCCAGGGGGATACAAGAATCTCGACCAATGTGCTGGACGAGAAGGGACATCGCGCTATCGGGACCTGTGTTTCCCAAGAGGTCTATAACAGCGTCATCCGTCAAGGACAGCGCTGGCATGATCGTGCGCTGGTTGTGGGGCACTGGTATAAATCGGCCTATGAGCCCATCCGGGATATCGAAGGGAATATAATCGGCATTTTATATGTAGGAATTCTGGAAGAACAGTTGACTTACATCGCAGCCCGGATTTTAGTATTGTTTCTGATGGCAGTAGCCGCTGCGCTGGTTCTTGCAGGAATTTTGGCGTTTGTGCTGGCCGGCTCTATTTCCCGTCCGATTACCCACCTGCTGGAAGCCACGCAGAAATTAGCCGGAGGCGATCTGGGGCATGAAGTGCCGTCAGAGACCACCCTGATCGAATTGAATCAACTGGCTACTTCGTTTAATGAAATGAGCGGTCAGCTTGAGCAGCGGGAAACCTCGCTGAAAATCAGCAATGAAAAACTGGCGGAGCTGAACAAGAGCTATCTGGATTTGATCGGTTTCGTGGCCCACGAGCTCAAAGGGATGTTGTCCTCGGCGGTCATCAACGCCTATTCGATTCGAGACGGCCTTTTGGGGATGGTTAATTTCAAGCAGAAAAAGGCCGTTGATTCGATCTGCCGAAACCTGGACTACCTGGACGCAACGGTCAAGAAATTTCTCAATTTAAGCCGGATTGAACGGGAGAAACTGGAAATCAACAAGCAGCCGTTTTCTTTGCGGACGGATGTTTTTGATGTCTCTTTGCAGACCTTTTCCAAACTGATTGAGGACAAGCATATGAAGGTTGTCAATCAGATGGATCCGAGCATCCGGGTCAACGCCGATCAGGACCTGATGCAGATTGTTTCCAACAATCTGGTCAACAATGCCGCCAAATACGGAGCCGAAGGGGGGCAGATCCGTTTGTCGGCTCGCCAGGAAAACGGCCGGGTGGAAGTGGAGGTCTATAATGACGGCCGGCCGATTCGCCCGGATGAGATGACGATGCTGTTTCGCAAGTTTTCCCGACTGGATAACCCGGACAAAAAGAAAGTCAAGGGAACCGGTTTGGGACTGTATATTACCAAACAGATTTTGGAGGCCCATCGCGGCGACATTCGCGTTGAGCCGCAAGAGCATGGAAACGCCTTTATTTTTCATATTGAAAGGGAATAAACGTGGTAACGCCGATGGATATAATCAAGAAGAAACGGGCCGAAGCGGTCAATCGGATTATCAGCAAGGGGTATCTGTCGACCAAACGGGTCTATGTGGGGATGGCCACCTGTGAGATTGCCGCCGGTTCTAAAGAGGTCATGGCGGTTTTTCAGGAGGCGGTGGCCCGCGGGCTTGCCGATGTGTACCTCAGCCAAAAGGGCTGCGCCGGACGCTGCAATCTGGAGCCGACTGTCGAAGTGGTCGAGGAAGGGCGCATCCCGGTCAAGTACGGCAGGGTTACCCCTGAACGAGCTCGCGAGATTATTGAACGGCACCTGAAAAAAGGCGAAGTGATTCAGGAGTGGGTGATCTGAAGAAAGGACTATGACTGTGACAGCCAATCAGTACAAACTGACATTGTGTGACGGGCCGACCTGCATTCGCAATCGCTCACGGGAAATCCGGGCGGCTTTGTTTGTGGAACTGGAAAAACATACACTCTGGCAAAACGTGGAGATGCATCTGAGCGGATGCCTGGGGATGTGCGCCAAGGGGCCGATCCTGATCGTCAACCCCGGCTACACCATGTACGGACAGGTCGCTCCGGAGGATATTCCGGAGATTGTCCAAAGCCATCTGGTCAACGGAGAGCCGGTAGCCCGCCTGATTATTAAGGAAGACCATCTCTATAACCGCTTTTTCCGGATCTTTGGAGATGTGGACTTCTTCGGAAAACAGATGCGCATTGCCCTGCGAAACTGCGGAATTATCGACCCTGAGAAAATCGACAACTACCTGTCCGTCCGCGGGTATGAGGCCCTGGCTAAGGCGCTGACCGATATGACTCCGGAGCAGGTGATTGCAGAGGTCAAAAAAAGCGGGCTTCGAGGCCGCGGCGGGGCGGGCTTCCCGACGGGGCTGAAGTGGGAATACACCGCCAAACAGAGCGAACCCGACAAGTACGTGATTTGTAATGCCGACGAAGGCGATCCCGGGGCGTTCATGGACCGCAGCGCCATTGAAGGCGATCCTCACACCATCATCGAGGGGATGGCCATCGGCGGGTACGCCATCGGATCCCGTCGGGGGATAATCTATATCCGGGCGGAATATCCCCTGGCTATTACGCGGCTGAAAAAGGCAATTGAAGAGGCCCGTCGCGAGGGATTTCTCGGAGAGCATATCTTTGGAAAGGATTTCTCCTTTGATATCGACCTTTGCCTGGGAGCCGGGGCCTTTGTCTGCGGCGAAGAGACTGCCCTGATTCACTCCATTGAGGGAGGACGCGGGATGCCTCGTCCTCGTCCGCCGTATCCGTCCGTCAGCGGATTATTCGGCAAACCCACTTTGATTAACAATGTGGAAACCTGGGCCAATATTCCGGTGGTGATTCTGGACGGCGGGGACTGGTTCAGTACCGTCGGCACAAAGACCAGCAAGGGCACCAAGGTCTTTGCGCTGGCCGGCAAGGTTCGCAACACCGGCTTGGTAGAAGTACCGATGGGCACGACCCTGCGGGAGATCGTCTATGATATTGGCGGCGGAATTCCCAACGGAAAAAAGTTGAAAGCCATCCAGACCGGCGGTCCCAGCGGCGGATGCCTGCCGGAAAACTTTCTGGACACCCAGATCGATTATGAATCCCTGGCCAAAGCCGGATCCATCATGGGTTCCGGCGGGATGATTGTGATTGATGAGGATACCTGCATGGTAAAAATTGCCCGATTCTTCATCGAATTTACGCAATCGGAATCCTGCGGAAAATGTACGCCATGCCGCGAAGGGACCAAGCGGATGCTTGAAATCCTGACTCGGATCACGGAAGGCAAAGGGCAGCCCGGCGATATTGAAAAACTGGAGCGGCTGGGCGCTATGATCCAAAGGTCTTCGCTCTGCGGGCTGGGTCAGTCGGCCCCCAATCCGATTTTAAGTACGAT
>JAKJEN010000059.1 GCA_022705405.1 Planctomycetota bacterium
CTTGTATGCTGATTTTTCCGTTTTTTTGTAACGTCACGACCAACGACGCTTTACGGGATTCTTTAAAAAGTTGACAATGCAGCTCATGGTTCTTTTGGGAGACAATCATGAGCAAAAACAGCCAAGACGGATACAGACCAACAGCCATTCTAGCAAATGGCAATCGAAACTTGGCGGAATGAGCCGATCACCGGCGCCTATGCGTATATCTACCTGGACGGCATCAGCCTCAAACGGACCTGGGGCGGCGAGGTGAGGAATGGGGCGATCCTGGTGGCGGTGGGCGTCAGCGAAGACGGATACCGAAATATCCTGGGGGTGGCCGAGGGCTGCAAGGAAGATAAGGCTGGCTGGAGCGGCTTTCTGGCCTATCTCAAGAAGCGGGGCTTATCCTGTCCGGAACTGTTTATCTCGGATAAGCGCCTGGGGCTTCTGGAATCGTTGGCCGAGTATTATCCGGATGCCAAGTGGCAGCGATGCACCGTGCACTGGTATCGCAATATCCTGTCGGTGGTGCCGCGGGGCCGGATGAAGGAGGTGGCCGCGATGCTGAAGGCCCTTCATGCCCAGGAGGATGCCGAGGCGGCCCGCAGCAAGGCCCGGGATGTCATTACCAAGCTGGAGGGCATGAAGCTTTCCAAGGCGGCTGCGGCGGTGCAGGAGGGCGTGGAAGAGACGCTGACATACTTTGCCTTCCCACGGGAGCATCACCGGCATATCTACACGAACAATCCACTGGAGGCCCTCATGAAGCAGATCCGCCGGCGGACACGGGTGGTCGGGGCCTTCCCGGACGGTCACAGCGCCCTGATGCTGGCGGCGGCCCGGCTGCGGCATATCGCCGGGACCCAATGGGGTCTCAAGCGGTATATGAACATGGACCGACTTAAGGAAATGAAACGACAGCAGCAGGAAAAACAGGAGGGGATCGCCGGATAGACCGATAACTTTTGTCACCCCCGGGGGTGACAGGCAAGGCAAGAGAGATGACCAAGGAAAGAACTATCAGAAAAAGTGCGAAAGATTCTTGACAGTCCCATCCGACATTTACACACTCCAAACTTGTCTGAACCATAAAGTCGGTTATAATAGACAGTTTCTGACTAAAATATCAACTATAAAGACATATAATTGCTTTTATTTTTTGATGTGACGGATTGAATCCATGGATAACGGCCGATACGATTTTAACGCGATTGAAAAAAAGTGGCAGGACTACTGGCTCCAAAATAAGACTTTTAAGACGCCCAACGGGGCTCCGTTGCGACCGGGCCAGCCCAAGCCAAAGCCCAACCCAGCGGCTCGGCTGGAAAATCGGCCCAAATATTACGTGCTGGATATGTTTCCTTATCCATCCGGGCAGGGACTGCACGTAGGACACCCGGAAGGATACACCGCCAGCGATATCGTGGCCCGCTACAAACGGATGAAGGGGTATAATGTGCTCCATCCGATTGGCTGGGATGCCTTTGGTCTGCCGGCGGAACAATATGCTGTTCAGACAGGAACCCATCCGGCCGTCACTACGCAGAAGAATATCGAAAATATGCGCCGACAAATCCAGGCCCTCGGATTCAGCTATGACTGGGATCGACAAGTCGATACCACCGACCCTGCTTATTATAAGTGGACGCAGTGGATCTTTCTGAAATTCTACAACAGCTGGTTTGATCCGGTTCTTCAGAAGGCCCGGCGGATCGAGGAACTTCCGATACCGGAGAACATTCGCTCAGGCGGGCCTAAGGCAATCCAGAAGTATATCAACGATCATCGACTTGCTTATGAGGCCGAGGCCCCGGTGAACTGGTGTCCGGCCCTTGGAACCGTGCTGGCCAATGAGGAGGTGGTTGGCGGAGTCAGCGAACGGGGCGGCCATCCGGTCATCCGTAAAATGATGCGCCAATGGATGCTGCGAATTACGCATTTTGCCGAACGGCTGCTGGAGGGATTGGAAGGGCTGGACTGGACAGAATCCATCAAGAAACTGCAGCAGGACTGGATCGGCAAGAGCGTGGGGGCTGAGGTTGATTTTCAGGTTGACGGGCACAAGGCCGCCATTCGAGTTTTTACAACCCGGCCGGATACGCTTTTTGGAGCGACGTATATGGTGCTGGCGCCGGAGCACCCATTGGTCAATCAGATCACAACAGATGAATATAAAAAGTCCATCGAAAACTATAAGCTGGAAGCCCTCCGCAAAAGCGATCTGGACCGGACGGATCTGGCCAAAGAGAAAACCGGCCAGTTTACCGGCGCTTATGCGATCAATCCGGTAAATGGCAGCAAAATCCCCATCTGGATCAGCGATTATGTTCTGATCAGTTACGGTACCGGCGCGATTATGTCTGTTCCGGCACATGATGAGCGAGATTTTGAATTCGCCAAGACCTTCCATCTGCCGATTATTGCGGTTGTTCGTCCAGCGGATGAGGCGCTGGCCAATCAGGTGGAAAAGGGAACCTGCTGCTTTGTCGGCGATGGAACGGCGATGAATTCGGGCTCCTTTAACGGGCTATCGACGCTGGAGTTTAAGGAGAAAATCACCGCCTGGCTGGAAAAGAAGGGATTGGGCAAAAAGGCCATTAACTACAAACTGCGGGACTGGCTGTTCAGTCGGCAGCGGTACTGGGGAGAGCCGTTCCCGATCCTGCATACGGAGGATGGGCAAACCCTGGCAGTGGATGAAAAGGACCTGCCGCTGGAACTGCCGAAAATGGAAGATTACAAACCGTCTGAAAGCGGAGAGCCGCCTCTGTCTAAGGCCGCCGACTGGATTCATGTCACCTTGGCCGACGGCACAAAGGCCAAACGCGAAACCAATACGATGCCGCAGTGGGCGGGCAGCTGCTGGTATTATCTTCGCTATCTGGATTCGACCAACAAGCAGGCCGCCTTTGATCCGGCCGCCGAACAGTACTGGATGCCTGTGGATCTCTATATCGGCGGGGCCGAACATGCGGTACTGCATTTGCTGTATTCACGCTTCTGGCACAAACTTTTGTATGACCTGGGATATGTTTCCACACCCGAACCATTCCAAAAACTGGTAAATCAGGGAATGATTCTCGGCGAGGACAACCAGAAGATGAGTAAGTCAAGGGGCAATGTCATCAATCCGGACAAGGTGATTGCCGATTATGGGGCCGATTCAATGCGGCTGTACGAGATGTTCATGGGGCCGCTGGAGGCGGTCAAGCCCTGGAGCATGCAGGGCGTAGAGGGTGTGCATCGTTTTCTGAATAAGACCTGGCGAATGATTGTGGATCCGGAAAACGGCGGTTTGCAGGCGGCCGTTCAGGAGGTCGAAGGCGATGAAGATACGCTGCGCATCCTGCACCAGACGATAAAAAAAGTCACGGGCGATATTGAGGCCTTTGCCTTTAACACGGCCATCAGTCAGATGATGATCTTTGTCAATCATCTGAGCAAGCAGCCGGTCCGGCCCAAACACGCATTGAAAAAATTTGTGCTGCTCCTGTCGGCGTTTGCCCCGCATATCGGCGAAGAACTCTGGCAGCGGCTGGGTCAAACCAAAACGCTGGCCTATGAGCCATGGCCGACATTTGACCCGCAACTGGCTCGCGAAAAAGAAGTGGAGCTGGCCCTTCAGATTAACGGTAAAATCAAGGACCGCATTTGTGTTTCCGCCGACGCATCAGAATCGGAGATCGAACAAAAAGTCCTGGCCCATCCCAAGGTACAGGCCGCCCTGAATGGGCAAAAGCCAAAAAAAATTATTATTGTAAAATCCAGACTGGTAAACCTGATCGTTTAGTCGATGCAGAATTCAGTCAGAGCAGGAATTTCGTGAATCTGGAAATAGAAGCAAAAATTGCCGTCCCTTCGCTGCGGCCAGTCTCTAACCGACTTAAACGTATCGGCGCCCAATTCTTAAAGCGCGTTCGGGAAACGGATACTTATTTGAAAGATAAAAAGGGCCGCCTGCTCAAACGGGGATGCGGTCTTCGCCTCAGACAACAGACAGGCCCTGAAGGGCGAATGGCCTATTTGACGTTCAAAGGCCCAAAGCAAAAGACCCAATACAAAACACGCTTTGAATCAGAAACGCAGATTTCTGATTTTAAGGCGGCCCTGAGGATCTTTCAGGAACTGGGCTTTCAAACGGCAATCGTAGTTCAAAAAACAAGATGGATCTGGAAGCTTGGGCATTGTTTGATCTGCCTGGATGATTTACCCGCTTTGGGTTATTTTGTGGAGGTTGAAGGCCCCACCCCAAAGCAGATTGAAAAAACGCTGCAAAAACTCCAGTTGGAGAATATGCCCTCAATCACAAAAGGATATGCCAAACTGACAGCCGATGCATTAAGCAGGAAACTTTCGAAATAAGTACACAAAGCAGATTATGGCAAATTCGGAAGGATATATTTCTTATATTATTAATCCCAAATCCGGGGCCAGCAGCAACAAGCGACTGGTCAGCTGTTTGCAGGACTATTTTAATAGCATCGGACGGGAAACCAGGGTGTCGTTTACCGAATCGCTGTCGCATGCCTGCGAACTGGCCAATCAGGCGGCCGTGGATTATCAATGTACGCTGGTAGCTGCAGCCGGCGGAGACGGCACAATCCGGGAAGTGATCCACGGATTGGAGGGCAGCGATAAACCCCTGCTGATTATTCCCTGCGGAACGGAGAATCTGCTGGCCAATGAACTGGGGTTTGATCTTCGACCTCAAACCCTGATCCTTGCCTATGAGGCGGGTCAAACTCGCCCGCTGGATCTGGGGGTAGTCAATGGAAAATGTTTTACCTCAATCTGCGGATTCGGTTTTGACGGCGATGTGATTAACCGCCTGCACCAGTGGCGTACCGGACATATCAATCACCTGGACTATTTTTGGCCGATCTGGCGTTCCTTCTGGGAATACAGATTTCCGCCGATGCGGGTGACGCTGGACGGAGAGGAGTTTTTTTCAGGAAGGGGCCTGGTTTTTGTCGGCAATATCTCTCGCTACGCCATTGGCCTTCAAATCTGCAAGCACGCTCAATACGGGGATGGGAAACTGGATCTTTGTATTTATTCGTGTCGAAATCAGGCTCGCCTTCTTCGACATGCGGCTATGACGGTGGCCAAACTGCATACAAAGAGCCGAGATGTGCTTTACAAACAGGGTACAGCGATCACCGTCGAACCGCTGGAAGAAACCATTTACTGCCAGATCGACGGCGATCCGGGACCAACCGGATCGGCGAGTATTCAACTGATTCCGAAGGCCATCCGTGTACTGGTTCCGCCGGGGGCCAAACCGGCTGGCATTCGAACCAGATTGATGCGAATGATTGGATAAACCAACGGATCTTTGGAGACCAGAACCATAATGGGCAATTCTTTTCAAATCGGAAAAATAAATATCGGACTCAAGGAAAGATTTTTTGTTATAGCGGGCCCTTGCGTTATTGAAAACCGTTCTCTGTGTTTGGAAATTGCGAAAGAGCTTGTAAAGATTGAAAGCAGAACAGGGGCGTCGATTATTTTCAAAGCCAGTTTTGATAAGGCCAACCGGACCAGCATCGACAGCTTTCGCGGCCCTGGCCTTCAAAAAGGTCTGGCTGTCCTTGAGCACGTTCGTCAGGAAACAAATTTGCCGATTCTTACCGATGTGCATGAGGCGTCTCAGGCAGCTCCGGTTGCCCAAGTCGTTGATTGCCTCCAGATTCCGGCTTTTCTTTGCAGACAGACGGATCTGCTGGTCGCCTGTGCAAAAACACAAAAGCCGGTAAATGTAAAAAAAGGTCAGTTTCTCAGCCCTGACGAAATGAAAAACGCCGTCGGAAAAATCCGTGCGGCCGGAAACAATCGTATTCTCTTGACTGAACGGGGAACTTTTTTTGGGTACAATCGCCTGGTCAATGATATGACGTCCATTGCGGCCATGCAGTCGCTGGATTGCCCCGTTGTGTTTGATGCAACCCACAGTACCCAGCGCCCGGGCGGACTGGGCGGGGCCAGCGCCGGTCGTCGAGAACAAGCTCCCCTGCTTGCCCGAGCTGCGACGGCAGCCGGAGCCAATGGACTTTTTATGGAAGTTCATCCGAATCCGGAAAAAGCCCTCTGTGATGCTGAATGCATGCTGCCGCTGGACCAGGTAGAATCAATAATACGGATTTGTCAGTCTATTTTTACTACAATACGAAGCCAAGATGAACTTACAGGATAATAAATATCGATTTTTGTTTGGCCCAGTTCCCTCTCGACGACTTGGATTGAGTTTAGGGGTCGATCTGGTTCCTTTTAAGACCTGCACTCAAAACTGTCTGTATTGTCAGTTGGGCAGAGACGGGAATTTAGTTCTTGAGCGAAAAGTGTATGTGCCGCCGCAAGATGTGTTAAATGAAATTAAACAGTGGCTAACAGATGGCGCAGCGGCCGACTATATCACTATCAGCGGCTCAGGGGAACCCTCTCTGCACAGTCAATTGGGCAGAATAATAAACGGCATCCACTCTTTAACAAAAATTCCTGTTGCGTTGATTACCAATGGCAGTTTATTTTGGATTCCTGAAGTCCGAAAAGAGTGCTCAGAGGCCGACGTAGTTTTACCCTCTCTGGATTCCGGAGATCCAAAAACTTTTGAAGAAATTAATCATCCGCACCCGGATTTAGACTTTTCAAAATTTGTGGATGGGTTGTGCCAATTCAGAAATGAGTATAAAGGCCCTATATGGCTGGAAGTATTTTTTTGCGAAGGAATTAATACAAGTACTGATTCTATCCTGAATTTAAAACGCCTGATTGAAAAAATCCAACCCGACCGGGTTCAATTAAACACAGCCGTCCGACCTACCGCCCATCCAGATGTAAGACCTGTGGATAAAGATAAACTTCAATCCATTGCTGTGCAGTTGCGGCCGGACGCAGAAGTGATTGCAGACTTTCCCTCCAAACAGACACCTGAGGTATCCGCAGCGTCAGAACAGAAGATTCTGGATACACTTAAGCGACGTCCCTGCGGTCTGGAAGAACTCTGCATCAGTTTACAGATTTCACCAAATCTGGCAGCCAAGCATTTGCAGCATTTGCAGGAAAAAGGACAAATACGAATTGAAAACCGAAAGGGGAAAAATTTTTATTGCACTTTATAGGTATTTTAACCCTTCATTTCTCAGGATTTTTCTGCCATTTCAACATCCTTTTTATCGGTCCCGCTTATTTAATTCTTTTTTTCTCCATTATTTCATAACAAACCACAAAAATTTACTTTAGAAAGTCTGTTTTCGACCGATAAATCAAATAGTGTTTATTTATCGGATGCAACTTTATGGACTCATGTAAAAAACAGCTGGTTTTAAATAAAGGCAGCGAGAAGTACATTTTTCGTTATGATGCAGGACAGGAGGGCCCCCTGCTGGACGCCCTGGTTGCTTGTGCCACAGATCCTCGTACGGATTTTGACTGGTTCGACGCAGCTGTTTTGAGTTTTCGCCTAACTCAATCTCTAATCGGACAGGCAGACCAATTGCTGAATAAAGACCTCCCTTTACCTCTGCAGTCTTTTGAATCCTATAACGACGCAGATGGGGCAGAATGATTTTGCCTTTGGAACTTATTGAAAAAACAAGGATATGGACATGAAAGAACTGGCAGTCATTCAGGATTTTCTCGGGTATCTTAAATTTGAAAAACATTTTTCCGATCATACAGCCAAATGCTATGGGGCTGACCTGGAGCAATTTACAGACTTTCTGATGGGCGAACACGGAATTCGTCCGGAGGTCCTTGCCGGCAGCGGCGGCGGGAACAATCCATCGCCTGAGGTCGCAAATGCTCAGTCCCAAAATCGCGTCCAAATTGAAAAACTCTTGATTCAGGCGGATGTTCAGGCCATGCGAAAGTTTATGGCTTATCTAAACGAACGCCAATATACAAAATCCACAACCGCAAGAAAACTGGCCACCCTTCGCAGTTTTTATAAATTTCTCGTAAAGCGAAATGTGATCGACAGCAACCCGGTCAGTACGCTTAAAACACCCAAGCAGGATAAGAAACTTCCCAAATTCCTTGAATATGAGCAAATCCAGAAACTGCTGAATACCCCCCCTACCGGCACCTGGCTGGGCGCTCGCGACCGGGCAATTCTTGAAGTCCTTTACAGTACCGGAATGCGGGTCAGCGAATTGGTGGGTTTGAATCTGGAAGATGTGGACTTTCTCAGCGAAGTCATTCATATCCGGGGGAAAGGCAAAAAAGAGCGGATCTGCCCGATTGGATCCAGCGCCCTGCAGTCTATTCAGCACTATATTGAGTATCGAAACAAGCGGATGCTGAACGATTCCGGATTTGACAGCAAGGTTTTATTTGCCAACAAACATGGAAAACGGCTCAGCACTCGCAGCGTCCGCCGGAAAATGGATAAATATCTTCTGGAGGCAGGTCTGGATCCGTCGATCAGCCCGCACACGCTTCGACACAGTTTTGCCACTCACATGCTCAATAACGGGGCCGATCTTCGCAGCGTTCAGGAACTGCTCGGCCATCAGTCTCTATCGACAACACAAATTTACACCCACGTCACTACCAGTCGAATGAAGGAGCAATACGAGCAGGCACATCCGCGGGAAATCTCTGCAACGCCTGTATAAGATGATTCGCAAAATAACAAAAAGCCCGCCGAAAAGCGGGCTTTTTTTATTATCCCAATAATCAGGGCCTCTCTACTGGGTTTTAAAGTCTATATAGTTTGGAATCAAGACCTTGATTTCCTGAACAATCCGTGCATAATCCTGAGTCGCCGCCAGATCAACCAGTTTCTGGATGTTCGCTCGAAGAGACTGCCTGTCTATTAAAATATTTTTCCAGACAGCGATTTTGGGGTGTTTTGTAGGAACCATATCTTCCCCCTCAATGGATAGTTCCTCAAACAGTTTTTCCCCCTGCCGCAGTCCTGTAAATACAATATCGATATCCTCTCCCGGTCTAAAGCCGCTGAGCGTTATCAATTCACGGGCCAAATCCACAATTCGAACCGGCTCGCCCATATCCAGAACAAAGATCTCGCCTCCCTGCCCAATGGCGGCCGCCTGAAGAACCAGTTGGCTGGCCTCCGGAATCGTCATAAAATAACGGCGCATGTCGGGGTGGGTAACGGTGACCGGTCCTCCGTCGGCAATCTGTTTTCGAAAAATCGGCACAACAGATCCATTGGATCCAAGAACATTGCCAAACCGAACTGTCACAAAGTGGGTCTTGCTGGTGTTATTGAGGTCCTGGATATACATTTCCGCTATCCGTTTGGAGGACCCCATAATGCTGGTGGGGTTGACGGCCTTGTCTGTGCTGATCATCACAAAATGTTCCGATCCGATTCGGTCGGAGGCGTCTGCGACATTCTTTGTTCCCAGAACATTATTTTTGACGGCTTCACCCGGGTTGGCTTCCATCAGGGGAACATGTTTGTGCGCCGCCGCATGAATTACCACCTCCGGCCGATAAGCATCAAAAAGCTGATCAACCCGGGTTTTATCGGTAATGTCGCAGATCAGCGCCTGTAATGAAATCGTGGGGTATCCCTTCTTCAATTCCTGTTCGATAAAAAACAGGGGATTTTCCGCCTGTTCAAGCAGGAGCAGCTGTTTGGGGACAAAGGCGCAAACCTGGCGGCACATTTCCGAGCCGATAGAGCCGCCGGCGCCGGTGACCAGAACAGTTTTGTTTTTTAGAAAGCGCTCAATCTCTTCCAAATCCAGCCGGATCTCCTCGCGCCCGAGCAGGTCATTAATCTCAACCTCCCGAATCTGGGAGACTTTCAGTTTGCCGGACGCGATATCGGTAATGGAAGGAACGGTGGTAAAACGCAGTTTGGTCCCCTGACAGATCTGAATCACACGGCGCATCTGTTTTCGAGTGGCGCTGGGCATGGCGATGGCGATTTCATCAATTGAATGCTTCTGGCAAATCTGCGGGAGTTGCTCGACTGTTCCCAAGACCGGAATTTCATGGATTTTCATTCGGTATTTGGCCGGATCATCGTCAACAAACCCAACCGCGTCATACTGGATATCTTTTCGACGCATCATTTCCCGAAGCAGCGCCTCTCCGGCGTTTCCGGCGCCGACAATCAGAAAACGCCTGGCAACTCCCCGTGTTTCAGCAAAAAATTCTTCATGATAAAGCCGGATCACCATGCGCAGCCCGGACAGCAGCATAATTGTGGTAAACAGATCCAGCATCAGCACGCCTTCGATGGACTTTTGATGCCCCAGGCAGAGATTGATCTCCTGTTCCAGTCGGATTTGTTCGGGGCTGTTAAAGGGCAGCGAATCGCTCTGCTTTTTGAGCTGCGGGATACGGGTGATTACCAGGAGATTCTGCAGGCCCTGAAGGTTATGGTACTGCCGGCGAGGCGCCAGCGTTTCTTCTGAACTGATCGCCGCAGAGATTTGTTCCTCAAGCGACTTCATTTTCCGTTCGACGGAATCCAGCCATTGAGAAGAGATCACGAAAGATCCGTACCAGCCGTACAGAAACCACAGAAAGATCGTGATGAATGTGCAGGCCAGAGAGGCCTTGGCGATTTGCAGAAGATCAGACATCCCGACATAGCGCCACCAGCCCCGATATTGATCAAATTTACCAAAAACCAGCAGTTTAATCGGAAGGATAAACAGCAGAAGAATCGGAAACGGGTAAACCACCCATCGCCTTTGAATCTGCATATTAAAATCAAATAGAAACGCAAGCCCCAATGCGCCGATAAAAACCAGAAGATGGGCCAGGACAATCAGCCATTTTCTGTAGCGCAGGAGTTTCTGCTTCCACCCGGCCGATGCCTTCGATGGACCCATACCGATTTTTAAATCCGACTCTGCTGCCTGTACCATATTCTTCTCTCAGGAGGTCTTCTGTATTTTTTCCAGTTGTATATCCACTTGGGTAAAACCGATTTTATCCACTTTTTTTCGCATCAACCCGTACAGAACAGTTATGGACGAAAAGAAATAGCTGACGATCAGCGCCATCACCAGCCCGACAATAAAAAGCAGATTTAACTGTATCAGAAACGCAGCGGCCTGTTCGGACCAAGTAGTCGCTTTCAACGGGGCGTTCAGAAGATGAAAAAAAGTCGGTTCCGTCCAGATTCGATGGAGTTTGTCTATCTGTTCACTCCTAAAACCGACGCTCAGCATCAAATAGGAAAGCCGCAATATCAGATATACAAATAGCCGGATAAAAAGATAGAACAGAGTTCCAAGAATCAATTCAATCAGAGAGTAGAAGACCATCCAAACCGGCTGGTTGATAACATAACTGAACGCCCTGCCGATGGCATCCAGTCCGGTGGTTCGTTCATACGCTACGGCCGGAAACAGAAGGCATCCGCCGGCCAGCGTGGCAAACAGAAGAACCGTCATCGCAAGGCCCAGCAAAAACAGAATCCCGATCAAAAGAGCGATTATAAGTTCTCCGGCTCTGGGGATATTTCCCAACACACCGACCAGCATCAGAAAAACGGAGAACCCGGCCAAAATGCCCAGAGGAATCAGGGGCGCAGTCAAAAAAGAGGTGTATCGTTCACGGGCAAACTGCAGAACCTCTCCAAGTCCCGGCCTTTCATTCCGTGAAAAATCCAGCGCCGCACAGCGGCAGATGGCGCCCCCAAAAAAACAAAAAAGCAGAAAGGCAAAGGTAAAATAAATAACGCTGTAAAACGGATGAAACTCAATCGCCCAGGCCAGAGCTCGAAAGCACAGCCATAAATTGGCCAGAACATTCCACAGATTGGCGAACAGATTGGAAGTGCCCAACTCAAGCAGACGGGTGGTCGCATGATTGAATCGAGAGGCAAAATAATTCCACAAGGTACTGAACACTCCTCGCCCGGGCGAGCGCTGTTTATAAATCTGAATATATTCGCGGGTACGAAATGGACTTTCCAGATAAGCGGATAATTCATCCGGTTTGAGCAAAAAGGAATCTTCCTGTCCTGCTGCAGCTAAGGCCGGTACCGGAAGGACCGTCACGGAACGGGTCATCAGATCCATCACAAATCCCACCCCGCACAGCATCAGGACAAAAAGGAAACACAACGCGACTTTGGTCGGGCCAAGGGCTAATTTGAGAGAACGAGTCAGCTCGGGAAATGCCAGGTCGTCCCAAACCTGTCGAATTGAATGTTCACGCGCCATCTTACCCTCTAAAAAAAATAAACATCAAATCTACCTTACTGAACCGTCAAATTTTGATTATCTCTGAATTTGCGTCAGGGGCAATCAAATTTTATTGGATTCAGGAGGTTCTTCCGGCAATTCGGCATCAGATTCCTTTTTCTCCTGCATCTCCAAAGAATACACGCCGTCCAGCCAATTCCCCAAATCAATCCAACGGCATCGAGCGCTGCAAAAGGGCCGATATGGATTCAATCGCCTATCCTTGTCGGCTGATATTTCTTTTCCACAGATTGGACAGCGGGTTTTCATCTCCGAATTTCTTTCGTTTTCAGCAGGTTGTATACAATTTCAGCATATCCTCAGCCGACACATCCGTCATCCCTCATTTGACAATCGACTCCGAAAAATGGCCGGCTTTGGGGATAAAGAAATTAAAATCTCCGGACGATATTACATGACAATCTGTGTCAAATATATTCCTAATTGTTCGTTCGTTTAGTATATCCTTAACGCGGCCATGCAATACTTGCCCATTTTTCCCAAGCATTACAATTGTATCACAATATTGACCTGCCAGATTCAGGTCATGAGTGACCATAATTATTGTTTTCTTTTTATCCCGCTCAAGCCGCCTCAGGAGTTCATAGACCATCGTTTGATGTTTCATATCCAGATGGCTGGCCGGCTCATCCAGCAACAAAACCGGAGTTTCTTGAGCCAGCGCACGCGCCAGATAAACCCGCTGCCGCTCTCCGCCGCTCAGATGGTTGATCGGCCTGTCCGCCAGATGCAAGATGCCTGTTTCATGCAGGGCTTCTTCAATGGCCTTCCAGTCGTCAGGATGCTCAAACAAAACCCTTTTTTTTTGGATAAATCTCGCCATCATTACTATTTCCGATACGGTATATCCGAAAACGAGTGCCGTTTCTTGCGGTACAGTCGCAATAAGATCTGCATGAGTCTTGGAGATGCGCGGGTGGATATCCTTGCCCGCGACTATAATCCGGCCGCCATCCGGTCGAAGCTGACCGGCCAGCAGTTTTAGCAATGTGCTTTTCCCCGCCCCGTTTGGCCCTATGATCCCGCAAAGCGTCCCTCCTTCAATTTCCAGATTCAAATCCTGAAAAATCGGCGTTTCTGCATAAGCAAAAGACAGATGACTGACCTGAATCATTTTCATAGATGATCTCCAAACACCTGCCTGGATTGTCGGATCAAAAGAATCAGGAAAAATGGTCCTCCGGTCATCGCAGTAATAATCCCAACCGGCAGCTGGGCCTGTGTAATGATAACCCGTGCGATGGTGTCGGCGACGGCTACAAACAGGGCGCCCCCGACAGCACACCAGGGAATGAGGCGGCGATGATCGGGGCCAAGAAGCAGCCGAGCCATATGAGGAACGATCAAACCCACAAAACCCACCAGACCGCTTAAACTGACGGCAACAGCCGTCATCAGCGCCGCTGCAATAAAGGCAATCAAAAAGATGCGTTCCGGCAAGACTCCCAGCGACCTCGCCTGGGCCGAACCGAGAGAGAGGATATTCAGCTGCGGACTGATTCGAAACAGTACTGCTGCAGAGGCCAGGATTAAAAGACCACAAACAACCAGTACCTTTGTCTGCTCATAAGATTTGAGATAGCCCATCAGCCAGAAGACCGTAGTTTGAATCTGATCAGAGCGGGCAATGGAGGTAAGGAACATAATAAAGGCGGAAAAAAAGGCGTTTACGACCACCCCTGCCAGCAACAGCCCGGTTCCGGAGGTTCTTCCGGTAAATCGTCCGATCCACCAGACCAGCCCCGCAGTTGCCATCGCACCGAAGAAGGAAAACAAGGAAACCGTAGAAAGCCCCCAGCCGGTCCAAGTCAGGCCGGCAAGCGCGGCCAGAATTGTACCCAGCCCGGCGCCGCTGGAAATACCCAAGATGTATGGGTCCGCCAGAGGATTTCTCAAAAGGACCTGGAAGACCGCCCCTGCACAGGCCAAAGCCGCCCCGATCAGCATGGCCAAAATCAGCCGCGGGATGCGCACTTCAAAGAAGATCTGGGCATGCTGCGGATTTTCCCGGATGCTGCCAAGCGATATCGGTTCGGATCCAATCAGAGTGCACAGGAAACCCACGCTCAGCAGAATACACAGGCCGATCCCGATCTCTATCGTCAATTTTTTAAAAGTCAGCATCCGATGGATTTCCTTGAGACGTACTCGGATGGATACACTCTACGAGGGCCTTCATTCCCAAAGGCAATCGCGGCCCCAGGCGACACAGCAGGTCGCCGTCAATCGCATAAATCCGATTATTGCCTACTGCGGGCACGGTTTTGAATCGGGCATAAAATGTTTGTGCCGTCGCCTGCAATCGCCGCAAATCCTCCGGCTTGTCGGCGGTCTCTATGATGATATCGGGGGCCGCTGCGATGAGTTGTTCTTCATCCAAAGGGGGATATTGAAAAAGCGTTGTACGGACGGCATTCTGCGCTCCGGCGATTTTCAGCAACTCATTAAAAAAAGTATTTTCTGAGGCCGCTCGTAGCGGCTGACGCTGGACGACCCAGAGGACTTTTGCCGCCGTTGCTCCGGCCGACAAATCTTTGTATTTTTCCAGCCCGTCCGTAATCTGCCTGACTAGTCGATCGGCCCTGTCCTCTCGATTTGTCCGGCTTCCAATCGTTTGGATTGACCGGTACATCTGAGCGAGAGTCTCCATTTTCAGAGATACTGTTTGGCAACCGATTCTTTTTAACTGCTTCGCCAGATCGCCCTGCTGACGGTCCTGGAGAGCAAAAACCAGCGTGGGCTGAACAGAAAGAACCGCCTCCAGATCCGGATTCCAGAAAGTGCCCGCTTTTTTCTTCGTTAAGGCCTGTTCGGGATAATTACTGTCCGAACTGACCGCTACAATATTATCTCCCAAGTCCAGCGCAAACAGGATTTCCGTCAGATCCGGGGCCATAGAGACAATCCGCAGATCGGAAGAGTTCACCTCGGAATTTTCC
>JAKJEN010000005.1 GCA_022705405.1 Planctomycetota bacterium
ATTTCATATCTTTGATTGAATAAAAATTTGGGCCGGCTGAGGGTCTGCCCTGCCTGCCGTATCGGATGTTCTTTTGGGCCGATTCCTGCCGGCTTGAGGGAAGAGTAGATCAAATTCCACTTTCTGATTGAAAAAGAGGAGGATTTTGATACATTTCGGGCTGGGAAACAAGGGAACCAATGTTCACAATTAGGGAGTATTTATGAACGTTTTGCTGGTTGGCGGCGGGGGGCGTGAACACGCAATCGCCTGGAAATTAAGGCAATCCAAGAAGATGGCTCGGCTGTATATTGCTCCGGGCAATCCGGGAACGGCGAAGATCGGCACGAACGTGGATATTTCGGATACGGATCTTGACGGGATTGTCCAATTTGCCCGAAATCAGCAGATTGATTTTGCCGTCATCGGGCCGGAAGATCCGCTGTCGGCGGGGCTGGTGGATCGACTTGCGGCGGCGGGGATACGGGCCTTTGGCCCCAGCAAAGAGGCCGCTCAACTGGAAGCGGACAAATCGTTTGCCAAGCATATAATGCGAGCCAACAGTATTCCGACGGCCGAGTCGCGGGTGTTCAGCGATTATGAGGATGCCAAGGCCTATATCGCCAGCCGCGATGAGCCGGTAGTCATCAAGGCCTCGGGGCTGGCCAAGGGCAAAGGGGTATTTGTCTGCGAGGACCCAGCCGACGGGATTTTGGCGGCCGAGAAGATTATGGTCAACCGGATCTTCGGAAGCGCCGGCGGCAAAATCATTGTGGAAGATAAACTGCTGGGCCAGGAGGTCTCTATTTTGGCCTTTGTGGACGGCCGCAATATCTATGTGATGGAAAGCGCGCAGGACCACAAGCCCATCGGCGAGGGAGATACCGGTCCCAATACCGGCGGCATGGGCGCCTACAGTCCGGCGCCGATAGTGACCGATGCGCTGATGGACCAGATCATCCGCGAGATTCTTGTGCCGACGGTGGACGGGATGAATCGCAACGATACGCCTTATAAAGGCGTGCTTTATGCGGGGCTGATGATTACCCAGGGAGGCCCGCGGGTTCTGGAATACAACGCCCGCTTCGGCGATCCGGAGACGCAGCCGATTCTGATGCGGATGAAGGGCGATTTGCTGGAAGTGATGGAGGCCGTCTGCGATGGGCGGTTGTCGGAGGTCGAGATTCAGTGGGACCAGCGGCCGGCGGTTTGCGTGGTAATGGCCTCCGGCGGCTATCCGGACGCCTATGAAAAGGGCAAGAAAATTTCCGGTCTGGATGAAGCGGCCCGGATGAAAGATGTGATGGTTTTTCAGGCGGGAACTGCATACAAGGACGGGCATCTTGTCACGGCGGGCGGGCGGGCGCTGAATGTGACGGCCATTGGCGATACGATCGCACAGGCCAAAGCGCGCGCTTATGAAGCAGTCGATCAAATTCATTTTGACGGGGCGTATTACAGGCGAGATATCGCCGACAAGGCCCTTCGCTGAAAGGGATCGAAAAGATCGACGGCTCATTTAAATGAAAAATATCAAGCATGAAAAAAGCGAGCCACAATCGCCAGGATAAGCGTCGAAAACGCATGCGCCGGCTAAATCGTCTGTTTTGGGCAAGCGGATTTGCGCTGGTTGGAATCCTTTTGGCGTATTTATTTTCCGGGTGGATGCTTGAGCCGCAAATCCGAAGACATCTGGAGAAACAAACCGGGGCAAAAGTTTATCTTGAGTCAGCTCACTGGATCGGGCCTGCCTCGTTCCGGCTGGAGAATCTGCTGATTGCCTTGAATCCGGCGAATCCTTTGGAGACCGCCATCGTGCAGGCAAAGCGGGTGGATTGCTCCTTTTCATTGGTCGGATTGCTGCGTTTGCGGGCAGAGATTCGCACAGTGACGGTGCAGGAGGCGGTCATCCAGGCGCTGTATGATCGCAGCCGCGGCGGATGGAATTTTTCTTCGCTTTCTTTTTTAAGCGAACCCAAAGAACCCTCTCGCGTGCCGGTGGTTTATCTGGACCGATCTGTTTTACGGGTGCAGGTTATGGAAGATGGCCGACGGCAGACGCTGACTCATGCCGGTCTGCAGGGCCGGATTCTCTCGGAAGAGGGGGGCAGGCGATACCGGTTTTCCCTGGAGGCGGCCGCAACGGCGGATTTTGCCGGCAGTCGGATCGAAGGGGTCTGGAAACGGGAAAAAGGACGGGGCTATGTTTCGCTGGAGGGGCGGATACAGATGCCGCTGATTTATATTTACGGGAACGCATGGAATTTGAATCCGATTCGTCTGAATTGCAGTTATCAAAAGGACTTGTTGTCGATCGAACATTTTTCTTTTCAGATGGGAG
This sequence comes from Planctomycetota bacterium, assembly GCA_022705405.1. Lineage (GTDB taxonomy): Bacteria > Planctomycetota > Phycisphaerae > Sedimentisphaerales > Anaerohalosphaeraceae > JAHDQI01. The sequence goes on from JAKJEN010000005.1 coordinate 2,321, forward strand.
AAGGAACTGCGCTGGTTCAGGGAACGCTGCAGGGGCCGGCGGGGCAAAAAGATCTGAATCTTGGGGTTCAGTTGGAAAAGATCCGTCTGGCGGAGAATTCACGACCGAATACAATCGTGTATTCAGAACCGATACTGCAAATGCTGGATCCCGGATTGCAGCGTTTTTTGCGAAGATATCGCCCGGAGTGCGCGGCGGATGCACAGGTGCAGATTCAGGGACGTCTTTCGGATCTGGGCCGCAGTCAAATTACAGGGACCGTTCTGTGCCGGGATATCGCAATTACAGACCGGCAATTTCCCTACCGTCTGGAAAAGATGACCGGCCGCATTGAACTGCTGGGCAGAAATCTGGTTCTCAAGGACTTTCAGGTCCGCCACGGCGATTCCCGCTTTACAGTCAGCGGCGGGGTTGAAAACATCGGCGCAAACGCCCGGATTGATCTGCGGGTATCCAGCGATCGGGTGGAGTTGACAGAGGATATCAAGCAGGCCCTTCCTGAGGGTATGCAGCAGAAATGGTTTGAGTTTGCGCCGACGGGGGCCTGTACGGTGGACTATACTTTTCATCGCCGTCCTGACGGTTCCCGGCGTTTACAGATGCGAACTGATCTGCTGGATGCCAGTTGTCTATACGATCGGTATCCCTATCCTCTTTCGCATTTGACCGGAACCCTTCTTTTTGATCCGAATTTTATTGAACTTCGGAATGTGATTTCCCGTCCGGGCAAAGGACAGGAGATTGCGATTGAAGGAATGATCAGTCGGATTCGCACGCCTGCGCCGCTGTGCGATTTGAAGATTCGGGCGCGCAGAGTACCTTTGGACTCCGCCCTGCGCAATGCCCTGCTCAAACCGCAGCGTCAGATACTCGAGGAGTTTGACGCCGTTGGATGGCTGGATCTGGACTTGGATGTGAAGGGAATTTACGAAGAACACAAGCCCCTGCCGTATCAAGCGAAGTATTCTATCCAGGCCGATTCGCTGATCTGGAAGCGGTTTCCTCTGCCGCTGCATCAGGCGGCTGTCAGCGGTTCCTTTTCATCTGGATTGCTGACGATAGAGTCGCTGTCGGCCGTTGCCGGTCAAGGGCAGATCCGAGGAAACGGACAAATCCATCAGGCAGGTATTGATCCAGATCGGCCTGGAGGGGCCGTCTGGTTTTCAGTCGAAGATCTGTCTTTGGACACAGACTTTTGGAAGGCGATGCAGGCCGCCGGGGCGTATTCCAAGGTCTTTTCGAGGATGTATGCCGAAGGTACTGTGGATCTGACCGGTCAGTTTCTGGTGAACGATCCGCAGACCCAGGCCGAAGAAAACCAATTGACGATTCATTTTAAGGAGGGGTCTCTGGTCAGCCGACGGGAAGACTGGAGAAGCGGTCCGGCATCCGGAATTATTCATCTGCGCGATACGAAGATCGCTTTGCAGGACTGGACTATACAAAAGGCGCCGATCAATGATGCATTCTTTGATCTGACGGCTCCGGTCGGAGGGGATTTGAGGTCTTTGCATCCGCAGGCGGAAGTTGATGTACGAGTGCAGCAGGCGCAATGGGATATGGCATCGACGTGTGCTTCTTATGACGGGCAAGGGCAGATCCAGATTCGCCAGGGTCGCCTTCCATCGTTGGCTATCGAGAATCTGGAGGGCTTTGTGCAGGGCCGTCTGAGCCGGCAAGTCGGGCAGGAATCGGCGCAAGGCAGCGGCCGATTCAATGTGCAGTCATTTTATGCGCTGGGCCGGGAGATTACCGATCTGTCTGGGTCCTGGTTTGCCGATCCGAACAGCGGTCTGTCTTGTCCGTCTGTCACGGCCCAGTGCTATACGGGGAATGTGCGGGCTCGGGCGTTGTTTGAGTCTGCACAGCCGCAGATTCCCTTCCGGGCGGAAATGGAGTTTGAGGATATTTATCTGGGGCCGCTTTTAAAAGCCGGTCGGCCGCAAGCGGATGAGCAGACAGGAGAGGGCGACCAGCATTTTGCCGAAGGCCGGCTTCGCGGATCGATCGGTCTGAGCGGTCGGCTGGGCCGGCTGGATCGTCTTGAAGGGCGTGTGGATCTGGAGGCGCACCAACTGCAGATCGGTCGCGAGTCGCTTCTGGGGAATGCCCTGTCGCTGATGCAGTTGCGACAGCCCAATGACTATCTGTTTAATGAGATGCTTGTCAGGGCCTATTTGGACGGGTTGACTGTCCGAGGCGAACGAATTTTAATAGCCGGAAAAAACGATGTGTATCAGGGGCAGGGCACGCTGAATCTGAAGGACCATACAATTCAGATGGAGTTGTCCGCCTTTGGGCGGCGCAGAGGCCAGCAGGCGACTTTGCTGACGGCTCTGGCAGAAAACCTTGGGGCGGCTCTTTCCAAGGTGGAAATCACCGGCACGCTTGAGCAGCCGGAAATGAGGACGGTTCCTCTGCCGTTTATCCCGCGGCCGTTTTAGGAATCGGATTGAGGTTTGGAGGCCTCGGATTCTATTTTAATTTCATACATCACCGGTTCGGCGGCAGGTTGTGTCGGCGGTTCCAGGAAGGTCGGACTGGTTGCGGGCCGCACTGGGGCGGATCCAAAGATTGCTTCGACGCCTGATGTCAGCACAACCGGAATCATGGCCTTGGGATCATCGAGGATTGTGCCTTTGATGCCGACGATTTGCCCGATTAAGCCGTCGCACTGGGCCTGAATGGAAGAATCCCGCGTCAGCAGGTAGCAGAGAATCCGCTTGTTTTTGTCCATGATAAGATAGCGTTTTGGCCCGATCTGTCCGGTATAGACATTGGACGGCCGGAGGGTTCCGACAAACAGGTATTTGGCCTCGACGGGAACGGATTGTTCTCGCTGGGCCTGCTGAGCGGCCGCGATTCTGGCTCGCGCTTCCTGAAGGGCCTGGTCCTGCGTCTTCAGGTCTTTCTGAATCCGGCCGGCCAGTTCATAACTGGCGATGCGTGCCAGCAGACTTTTGGCATAGATTTCAGCCCGGCCGATATCGGGGGTTTCCATCAATTTATTCAGGGCCTCTTTGATGGGGGCATAATTCTGTTCGGGCAGGGCCTTCTTGAGCTGGGCCTCGATGTCGGCGTTGAGCTGCTGGCATTTCTGCAGGGCCAGCGATTCGACCGTCGGCGGCGCCGGCGCCGCGGGTTTGACTTCGGATTTGGCCTCTGCGGGCGGTTCCGGGGCAGGCGCGGGCGTCTTTGCAGGAGGCGGTGTCGGCGCAACCGGAGCTGCCGGAGCGACAGGAGCAGGCGCCGCTGCTGCGGGAGATTTTTCTTCCGCGGTATCCGGCGCCGGGGCTTCTTCAGATTTTCGGGCCGACAAAGGCCCCAGCAGTTTGATGTATTCCATGCTCAGCCACAGATACGCATCGGCCGGCGGCTTGATTTTGTAATAGTCTGCGTCCAGATCCGCCGGACCGAGCAATTCCACCAGGTCGCCTTTGTACAGTTTGACCTGCTGGGAGTGCGAATGAAGCGGTTCGACGAAATCCGAACCCGCCCACACTCGCACATCATCGCCGGTCAGAACGCCTACCTTTGGATTGGATGGGTTCAGTTCCACATAGGTCTTGGAGATCCACGAATAACTTCCCTCCGGCGGAACGATCTTGGCCCAGGCGTTATGGAGGACATCTACGACGGTGACTGTGTCGCCTGCTTTGAGTTTTCCGCAGCGGTAATAACTGGTTCCCGGACCGGATCGGATATTGACATCGGTGCCGGTGATTTGCGCCGACTGCGGAAACTCCATTTCAATCAGTTTTTCAATTACGCTTCCGGCAGTTTGGCCCGACGCGGCAGCGGGGGTTTCGACCGCATCGGCCGCAGCCGCGAACACGCCTAACAATCCCAGAACATAGGCGATTGAGTTTATGCCAATGAACATGGTTTTTCTCCACTGAAAAGTTGTCCGGCCGGTAAACCGGAGATTTTTATTCTGTTTTTGTTCGATTCAGGTTATCACCGGAGAAAGGCCCTGTCAAACGCTTTTATGGTTCAAGACCTTCCTTGGCAGTATTTTATGCATTTTCTATGTATCGGCAAATAATTCAATGGAAGGACAAAAATTGCATAAAAGCCACAAAAAACTGTTTTTGTTCAATTTGTGTCAATCCGGAAAGAAAATTTTACGCTGGGAAACCTGAAAAACGTGCATTTTTCCTTGTTATCAGTACTGAAAACAAGGTTTATGAATCTATTCGATTGTGCATCGAGATTCTCAGATTTTATGAAGATATGAACCATTTTATGAGACCTATAGTAAAAACATTAATGATTTATCGCAGAAAAAACCGAATAGATACTCATATAATCGATTTTTGGCATTATACTTGGCAACAGGATTTCATGTAGAAAGGAGTCCCATAATGATCAGCCAAACAAGCAAAAAAGGCACAGTACGTTTTGTCTATAGCCCGGATGGCCCGGTAAAAAAAGTCTGTCTGGCAGGCACTTTTAACAACTGGAAACCCGTCGCGATGAAAAAGCAGGCCAACGGCGTTTATTCTCTGGAACGGGCTTTGCCAAAAGGACAGCACGAATACAAATTTGTAGTGGATGGCAACTGGCAATCCGATCCTGGCAACACGGATACTGTCCAAAACAATATGGGGACTGTCAATTCGGTTTTGATCGTCAAGTAACGGCCGATCAAAGAATCGCTGGTTTTCGTTCAGCAAGTCAACCGCAGCTCGACAGAATCCAAAACTCTGCCGGGATTTGGGAGTTGTTGTCATTATTGACGCATGCGCCGTCTTTTCTTTCTGTGCGTTGTCAAACGACGGTCTGAAAAGCATTGTCTAATACCACGACTCCGTTTTGATGTGCTTTTCAAAATGGCATCACTGTAAAGTGCGGCCGCTGAATCTTTCGAAGACCAAATCCGGCAGTTCTATAAACCCGAATCACCGGCGGCGGCCAGGATAGGTTGCGGGCATATATTCCGTGCGCCAGCAAATTTTGCTGTGTTAGATCCTTTTTGATGAGGGTCCTGCCGATTCTTTGTTTCTGTACTTTTGGCTGTAAATAAAAAAGTCCGACCTTATCAATTAAAAAAATCAACCTGCGAGAATCCTCAGTAAAGATACAATATAACGACATATCGGATTTCAAACGCTTTGTTTCATTGCTCAAAATACGACGCTGCCGACCATGTATATCGATTAATTAGCAAAGGAAAATATTGGTTTTTGGAAAGATTGTCCATACAATATGGAACTTTGGGTCAGAAAAATCTGTACTTGAAAGCGTGGAGCCATAAACAAGTATTTCGGGTGGTAAAATCCTGCTAACCAATGGATAACTTACACTGACAGCAGAACTTCGCCGCACAGCAGCGGAATATTTGATGCGAGATTTCTGTATATAATGTCCAGGTATATATTCCCATGGCTGATACCGATGCTGCTTACGGCAGCAGGGGCAGGTCTGCTTCTGGGGTGGATTTATTCCTATTATTCCTATACGACCCTGCCGCGTTTGCCGGGCCAGGACGGCCGGCCGACATCCGCTGTCGCCGGCGAAACTTCTGATCAGCGAAAAGGAACCCTTCAGTTGTTTGATGGATCGCCTTCTTCGGCGACGGCGTCCTGGCCGGCGTTTCGCGGGCCTAATTATGACGGGATCAGCCCTGAAACTGTGTCGCTGATTCGATCCTTTCCGAAAGAGGGGCCGAAGAAGTTGTGGCGGATTTCACTGGGCGAAGGATATGCCGGAGCGGCAGTGAGGCACGGTCGGGTGTATGTGATTGATTATGACGCGGCGGCGCAGGCGGATGCGATCCGCTGTTTTTCATTGGACGACGGCCGAGAGATTTGGCGCTATAGTTATTCGGTGGCGATCAAGCGCAACCATGGGATGAGCCGCACAACGCCGGCGGTGGATGATAATTTTGTAGTGACCATCGGGCCTCGATGTCAGGCGACCTGTCTGGATGCAAAAACGGGCGAGTTTAAATGGATGATTGATCTTGTCTCTCAATACGGCACAAAAGAGCCGCTGTGGTATGCCGGTCAATGTCCGCGGATTGAAAACGGTCGTGCAATAATCGCCCCGGGAGGCCGCTGCTTAATGATGGCGGTGGACTGCCAAAGCGGACAGGTTGTCTGGCAAACGCCCAATCCGGACGGCTGGCAGATGACTCATTCTTCCATTTTGCCGATCCCGTACGCCGGCGGGCGGATGTATGTGTATTGCGCTGTTGGGGGCACAGCCGGGGTCTCGGCTGCCGATGGAGAACTTTTGTGGAAAACGGATGTCTGGACGCTGCGAATCAATGTGCCTTCGCCGGTTTGGCTGGGTAGCGGACAGATCTTTTTCTCCGCCGGCTATAATAAAGGGAGTATGAAACTTCAATTGAAAGAATCCGGCGCACAGACGACCTCGGAAGTTATGTTCTCGCTGGCTCCGGAGGTTTTTGGGGCGGATCAGCAGACACCGATCTTTTATGAGGGCTTTCTGTACGGAGTCCGTCCGAATGGAGAGATGGTCTGTCTTGACGGCGATGGGAATATCGTATGGAGCAGCGGAAGCCAGACCAAATTCGGCTTAGGACCTTATATCATAGCGGATGGGATGATTCTTGCGCTCAATGACGACGGCGTTTTATCATTACTCGAAGCGCGCAGCGACAAGTATGTTTTCCTGGACAGCGCAAAGGTTCTGGAAGGGCCGGAAAGTTGGGGGCCGCCGGCGCTGGCTGAGGGACGGCTGATTGTTCGCGATATTCATACAATGGTATGTCTGGATCTGAGGCAATAGCGCCGCCTGAGTTGTTTTCGGGGGTTCAAATGAATATAATGAAGCGACTTATCGAACGGACAGTAAACGCATAATAAAGGTTTTGTCAAACAGTGAAAGACAGATTCGGTAAAATAAACAACGGGTCGGCGGCGGTACTGCTTGCGATTGGGGCGTTTGCCGCCGGATTTACCGGCTATGTACTGCTGGATCGGGCCAATCATTCGGGGAAGAGAGCAGGGGCGGACTATCGGTATCCGATTGAAGAACTGGCTAAAATTGATCCTGCGAAGATTCTTTATCGGCAGGTTGGGACTGCGATTGAAACGGGGATGGAGTCGGCCGCAGCGATAGAAGCGGACTGGGCGGGTAATTTTTATGTCGCAGGCGATCGGGCTGTCGCGGTGTTTTCAGGAGATGGAAGCAAACGACGAGATATTCCGCTGGTGTCGGAACCTACGGCGATAGGCGTCGGAGAAGACGGGTTGATTTATGCGGGGCTTTCTGATCGGATCGAGGTGTATTCGTCGGACGGGCAGCAGGTATCGGCCTGGGCGCCGATTCACACAGCTCTGCTGACGGCGATTGCGGCGGGAAAGACAGATGTATTTGCCGCCGATGCGCTGCACAAAATAGTCCGCCGCTTTGACAAACAGGGCAATCCGCTGGGGCTGATCGGGGCCAAAGATCCCGATCGAAACATCGAGGGGATCGTTGTGCCCAGTCCGTATTTTGATCTGCTGATCGCGCCAGACGGTTTGCTGCGTGTGGTCAATCCCGGTCGGCACCGGATTGAGGCGTATACATTTGACGGATATCTGGAATGGCACTGGGGCCGTCCGTCCGTCGGGCTGGAAGGATTCAGCGGCTGCTGCAATCCGATTGCTCTGGCGGCGCTTCCGAAAGGCGGGTATGTGACCTGCGAAAAAGGGCTGGTTCGCGTAAAGGTCTATGATGAAGAGGGAAATCTGGTCGGCGTTGTGGCCGGGCCGGATCAACTGGGCTGGCAGGAACCTCTGCGGGTATGTGAAAAACCGGAGGATTGCATCAGCCGCGGTCTGGATGCAGCGGTAGATGGGCAGGGTCGAATTTATGTGCTGGATCAATCGAAAAATGTCGTTCGGATTTTTGAAAAGAAATAATGATGACACAGAGAAACAGGATACAAAAACAGAAAGACGGCCGCCTTCAGGTCTCTCGCCGCGGATTTATAACCTCCGCGTGCCGGGCCGCCGCGCTGGCCGCGCTGGGCGGACTGGGGGCGGTCCTGGTTTTCAAACGAATTCGTCTGGAGCAGGAAGGCATGTGTCCTGATCCGTCCGGACTGGCCCCTTGCGGGGAATGCCGGGCGTACGCAAATTGTTTATTGCCGCGGGCGGTTTCGACCAGGAAAGGAGGACAAAAATGAGCGATCAAAACGTTCCGTTATCGCGACGGCAGATTTTACGGGATGGGCTGTGGACCGCTTCTTTGACGGCCTGCGGAGCGGCCGGCGCGGCGCTGGCGGCTCTGAGCAGGCGGGATTCCTATGTCTGGCAAATCAATCCGCACAAGTGCATCGGCTGCGATCGATGTGCGACGCATTGCGTACTCAGCGAGTCGGCCGTCAAATGTGTGCATGCGTATTCGATGTGCGGATATTGCGATCTGTGTACCGGCTATTTTGATCCGGATCCCAAGTCGCTGGATACAGGGGCCGAAAACCAGTTGTGCCCGACGGGGGCTATCCGCCGCCGGTTTATTGAAGAGCCGTATTTTGAGTTTACGATTGATGAAAAACTCTGCATCGGCTGCGCCAAATGCGTTGTGGGATGCTCGGCGTTCGGCAACGGGTCGCTGTTTCTTCAGATTCGCCATGACCGCTGCCTCAACTGCAACGAGTGCGCGATTGCCCGGGTTTGTCCGTCGCAGGCATTTGTGCGGGTTCCCAGTCGGCAGCCCTATTTGATGAAAGATCAGATATGAAAAAATCGGCTGCAAAGACGCTGATTGTCCTGATCATTCTGTTTTGGACCGGCTTGGCCGGCGGGGTTCGACGGCTTCCGCCTCCGCAGTTTGAGACCGACTACCAAATTCCGACGGCGACCGAACCGCCGCCTCGGATGAGCGTCTGGGACCCGGCGGATGTCGCTGTGCTGTTCGGTGCGCTGCTGTTGAGCTCGTGGCTGACGCTGAAAAAACGCAGCCGTCGCTGGATCGTGGGGCTGATGATTTTCAGTTTGGCGTATTTTGGTTTTTGGCGGAAGGGCTGTATTTGTCCCATCGGCGCTGTCGGCAATGTGTCTTTGTCGCTGTTTGATCCGTCCTATGCGCTGCCGGCTGCGGCGACGGCGTTTTTCCTGCTGCCGCTGCTGGCGGGCTTGTTTTTCGGTCGGGCTTTCTGCGGGGCGGTCTGTCCGCTGGGGGCCATTCAGGATCTGGTAGTCCTGCATCCGCTGATGGTGCCGGGCTGGATGGAGACGGCTCTGCGTCTGGGGGCCTGGCTCTATTTAGCGCTGTCGGTTTTGTATGCGGCTACCGGCAGCGGGCTGCTGATCTGCCGGTATGATCCCTTTATCGCGTTCTTCCGTCTGAGTCCCAATTCGCTGCTGTGGCTGCTGGGGCTTTTGTTTTTGGCGGTGGGAGTTTTCATCGGTCGGCCGTATTGCCGATTTGTCTGCCCTTATGGTCTGCTGCTTCGACAGGCGGGGCGGCTGTCGCGCCGTCATGTGACGATTACCCCCGATGAGTGCATTCACTGCCGGCTGTGCGAAGATGTTTGCCCCTTTGGCGCGATTGATAAGCCGACTGCTCACTGGCCGGCGGAAATTTTTGCGCGCGACCGAAGGCGAATGATTTTTTTGTTTGTTCTGCTTCCTGTTCTGGTCGCCGTGGGCGGCTGGATCGGTTATCGGGTTCATCCGGCGCTGGCACAGGGAAACCCGACTGTGGCTCTGGCCCGTCAGGTGCAGGAAATGGAATCCGGACGAATGACTGAACTGACCGATCCGATCAAAGCGTTTCATACCACCGGCACAAGCGTCGGGGCGCTCTATGCCCAGCGCGACCAGGTTCTCCAAAAGTTTGCCGTCGGCGGTACGCTGGTCGGCGCATTTGTGGCTCTGATCGCAGCGGGCAAATTGATCGCTGTAAGCATTCATCGTGTGCGGACTGATTATCAGGCCAACCGGGCCGGGTGCCTGTCCTGCGGGCGATGCTTTGCCTACTGTCCGCGACAGCGGATTGCGGATAAACCGGAGAGCGCCGGCAACAGAGGATCGGAGAAGGAATCTGCTGTATGACGGATACGAATGATCAAAAATATCTGCTTCAGCAAAATCCGTGGTACCAGGCGTCCGCAGGTTCGGCGATTGTTTCGGGGGTATTTGCCGGAATTGTCCTTACACTCCTGCTGATTCAGACCTATCATATTCGATGGACCGACCCCAAGCAGACGGACAAACTGGCCGCCTTGCGAAAAAGTTATCAGAGCGGGCCGGCGGATGAAATCCTGGCTGAGGAAATCCGCCAGAAGGATACCCGACAGCGGCGCGCTCAATATGCCCGTTTGCAGTTTGTCCATCGGGGCTCTGTGCTGTTTGTATTCTGGCTGGCGGCGTTCGTCGGTTCGCTGACATGGATGCGGTCGTTTCGACAAAAACTGCCGCATCCGGTCCGGCAGACAGATCTTTCGATCCGACAGATTCAATTTGCCGACCGCTCTCGTCTGGCTGTGGCGATGGCGCTGACGCTGCTGGGCGGCGGAGGATTGTTTGTGGCTTTGCGCCCCGGGCAGCCGCCGACAAGCGGCGCCGCCGAGCAGGAGTTTGCGACAGGCCAAGCGGAAGATCGTCCCGTCTTTGCTTCCTGGGAGCAGATGAAACAGAACTGGCCTGTATTTCGCGGCCCTGAGGGCAGCGGGGTTTGCCCGTTTGAGAAGATCCCGACGCAGTGGGATGGACCCTCCGATCAAAATATCCGCTGGAAGACGGCTGTGCCGCTGTCCGGACACAATTCGCCGATTGTCTGGGACAAACGGGTTTTTCTGACCGGCGCTTCTGAGAAAAAACAGCAGATCTTTTGTTTTGACGCTGACAACGGGTCTTTGCTGTGGAACGGCGATGTCCCCGTTTCGACAGATCCCCAGCGGAAAGAGATGAGCATTTTGGAAGAGACCGGCTATGCGGCCTCTACCGCAGCGACCAACGGCGCGTATGTAGCGGCTATCTTTGCCGATGGGCAGGTTGGCTGTTTTGATTTGACGGGTAAACGGCAATGGGTCTGTTCGCTGGGAGTTCCGGCCAGCGCCTATGGCTACGCCGCTTCGCTGACGGTTTATGAGGATCGGCTGATTATTCAGATGGATCAGGATTATGAGCCGGGCGCCAGCAAGTTGATTGCTCTTGATATAACCAGCGGAAAAACCCTGTGGCAGACGGAACGTCCTGTGCCCAACTCATGGTCCTCGCCGACGGTTGTTCAGCTGAACGGCAGGGCGCAGATTCTCGCCAGCGGCTCGCCCTGGGTGATCGGGTACGATCCGGCAGATGGGAAGGAATTATGGCGGGTGGAATGTCTGGGCGGCGATGTGGCGCCTACCCAGGTCGTTTCGCAGGGGAAGGTCTTTGCCGTAGAACCTTATACTCACCTTGTCGCGATTGATCCGGCGGCGCCGAGCGAGGAAGGAACGCCGGGGCGACTGCTGTGGGCGGCCGAGGGAAGTATCCCGGATATTTCCAGTCCGATTGTCAGCGAGCAGCTGGTCTGGACCCTTGATACAGGAGGGACTTTGGGTTGTTATGATATTCGCGATGGAAGTAAAGTGTACGCACAGGATCTGGATGCCATGTTTCAGGCCTCCGGTTCGCTGGTTGATCAGATACTGTATTTGCAGAGTACCAAAGGAAAAATGATTCTGCTGAAGGCAGGCAGTGTGTTTGAAAAAGTGGCGGAAAATGAGCTGGGCGAAGAAATCTTTGCCTCTGCGGCCTTTGCGCCGGGACGCATTTATTTGCGCGGAACCCATCATTTGTATTGTATTGAAACCAAGCTGTGAAGACGACGCCTGAAGAAAAACCGTTGGATCTTGATTTTGTAGACCGTTTGACTGCGCGGGTCGGCGCTCGGCAGTCCCAGACGCTTGTGCATCTGCATGCAATTCAGAAAGAGTATGGGTACCTGCCTCCGGAGGCGCTCCAGCGGCTCAGTGAAGCGACGAAAAGGCCGCTCGATGAGTTGTGGGGCGTGGTCACTTTTTATGACCAGTTTCGATTTACTCCGGCCGGACAGCACCAAGTTCGAGTCTGCGTCGGCACGGCCTGTCATGTCAAGGGAGCCGATCTGGTCTATGACGCGATGCGGCGGCATTTGGAGATTGCCGAGGGAAAAGATACGGATGCTCAGCGGCTGTTTACCGTTCAGCGGGTGGCCTGTCTGGGCTGCTGTACGCTGGCTCCGGCTGTTCAGATCGGCAATGTCACCTATGGGCATGTCAGCAGTCAGACGGTTCCGCTGATCCTTCAGGATTTTCTGGAACGTCAAAAGGCGCTTAAGAGAGGCCCGGACAAAAAAGCCGTAAAGGCGGTCCAGGAGCCGGATGGCCAGATTCGGATTGGTCTTGGCTCCTGCTGCCAGGCCCGCGGCAGCGGCAAACTGTTGGATGCCATAGAGCAGTCTGTGGCACGGCTGTCTATTCGAGCCCGGATAAAGCAGGTCGGCTGTGTCGGGATGTGTTATCAAACGCCTCTGTTGGAACTGGCGATGCCGTCGGGGCAGACGTTTTTATATACCCGGGTCGAACCGGAGGACGCCGAGTCCATTCTGCTGAAGCATTTTTCGCCGACCGGCCGAGGGCGATTGCTGATGAACCGAATCGGCCGCACGCTGGATCGGTTCCTGACCGATACCATTGCCGAATCGGTCAGCCGTCATCCGGTCCATGTTCGCAATCCGCAGATTGCGGATTTTCTCGGTTGTCAGAAACGAGTGGCCACTGAACACTGCGGGATAATCAATCCGCTGGATTTGGAAGAGTATAAGCAAAAGGACGGATTTGCGGCTCTTGAAAAAATACTTCGGGAGGGAACGCCCGAAGAGGCGCTGGGTCAAATTGAAGCTTCGGGTCTTCGCGGGCGGGGCGGAGCGGGCTATCCGACCTATCTGAAGTGGTCGGCGGTGCAAAAGAGTCCGGCCTCGATCAAGCGAATCGTCTGCAATGGGGATGAGGGCGATCCCGGGGCGTTTATGGATCGAATGCTGATGGAATCGTATCCGCTGCGGATTTTGGAAGGGATGATTATCGCCGCCTGGACCGTTGGAGCGAGCGAAGGCCATTTGTATATTCGGGATGAATATCCGCTGGCTGTGGAACGGATACAGGGAGCGATAGAGATCTGCCAGGCGCATGGATATCTGGGCCAGCATATTCTGGGCACGGAGTTTTCGCTGGATCTTTCGATCTGCTGCGGGGCGGGGGCGTTTGTCTGCGGGGAAGAGACGGCGCTGATGGCCAGCATCGAGGGTCGTCGACCGATGCCCCGCCTGCGTCCGCCGTTTCCGGCTCAGCATGGACTGTGGGGATGTCCTACTCTTATCAATAACGTCGAGACCTATTCCGTTGTGCCGTGGATTCTGCGAAACGGAGGCCGGGCCCTGGCCCAGATGGGCACGCCCCAAAGCCGGGGCACCAAGGTCTTTGCCTTAGCCGGCAAGGTAATCCGGGGCGGGCTGATCGAGGTGCCGATGGGCGCAACTGTCCGTCAGATTGTGGAGGAAATCGGCGGGGGAGTCGGCGAGGGCAAAAAATTCAAGGCCGTTCAGATCGGCGGCCCCTCCGGCGGCTGTGTGCCGGCGGAATTGTCGGATATCTCCGTCGATTACGAATCGCTGAGCGGCGCCGGCGCTATCATGGGTTCCGGCGGTCTGGTAGCGCTGGATGAAGGCGATTGTATGGTGGATATCGCCCGCTATTTTTTGGAGTTTACCCAGCAGCAATCCTGCGGAAAATGCACCTTCTGTCGAGTGGGCGCCAAGCGAATGCTCGAAATTCTTCAGCGGCTGTGCAACGGTCAGGGACACAAGGGAGATATTGAAAGACTGGAGGAACTGGCTCGACTGATCCGTCAGAACAGTCTGTGCGGACTGGGCCGCACTGCGCCCAACCCGGTTCTTTCAACGATCGCTCATTTTCGGGATGAATACGAAGCGCATATCAACGGCCGCTGCCCGGCTAAGCGGTGCCGGGCGATGATTCATTATTCAATCAATACAAATTGCATCGGCTGTACGCTCTGCGCACAGCATTGTCCGGCTGAGGCCATCGCGATGCGCCCGTATGAGCGGCACGAAATAGATCCGTCCAAATGCGTCCGATGCGGGACCTGCAAAAACGTCTGTCCGGCCGAGGCGGTGGATGTGGAATAAAAAATGATCACTCTGGCGATAGACAATCAGAAAGTGCAGGTTCCTGCGGGGACCACCGTTCTTGAGGCGGCGGAAAAATTGGGGATAGCGATTCCCACGCTGTGCCATAAGCAGGGGTTTGAACCGTCCGCCGGCTGCATGGTCTGCGTGGTTCAGATCAGCGGTTTTTCCTGGCTGATGCCTTCCTGCGGCACGCCCGCCGAAGAGGGGATGGCGGTGCAAACCGGCACGAATGAAGTAAATCTGGCTCGCCGGGCGGCTTTGGAACTTTTGTTGAGCGATCATATCGGCGATTGCGAAGGCCCCTGCCGTCTGGGGTGCCCTGCGAATATGGATATCCCGCGCATGATTCGTTTTATCGCAGAAGGCCGCGCGGACAAGGCGATTGAAATTATCAGGCGGGATATAGCCCTGCCGGCGGTACTCGGGCGAATCTGCCCGGCTCCGTGTGAGAAGGTCTGCCGCCGGGCCGCTCAGGATGCGCCGGTATCCATCCGTCTGCTCAAGCGGTTTGCGGCGGATGCGGATCTTGACGCACCCGCGCCGTATCGGCCCGTATGCAAAAAGCCCACCGGCAGGAGCGTGGCGATTGTCGGGGCAGGTCCCTGCGGGCTTTCGGCGGCCTATTATCTGGCTCAAAAAGGACATCGCTGTGTCCTGCTGGAAAAAAATGACCAGCCGGGGGGGATGCTTCGATGCGCAGAACTAAAGGAGAAACTGCCCAGCCGAATTCTGGATCGGGAAATCAGCCGGATTATGGATCTGGGCGTGCAGCTGCAAGGGGGCAGAGAACTGGGGCGGGATTTTTCGCTGGAGCGTCTGCAAAAAGAATTCGATGCGGTATTTCTTGCCATAGGTCAGCCGGATCATCGCCCGCCCCTTCGGCTGCCGCTTGAAATGAACGAGAAGAAGATCGTCGCCGACCGCCGCACTTTTCGAACGTCTCTGGAAGGGATCTTTGCCGGAGGCGGGGCGCTGAGCAGTCGGCGGATGTGCGTTAAGTCTGTTGCAGACGGCAAGGAAGCGGCTGAGGCGATAGACCAGTTTCTCCGCGGTCAGCCGCCGACTGGATTCCAGAAAGAATTTAACAGCCGCTTGGGAACGTTGACAAAAGAAGAATGGAAGGTTTTTGTAAATGGCGCCGATCCGCAGGGCCGTCTGGAACCGGACAGCCCGGGCGGCGGCTTTACCGCTTTGCAGGCCCAGAGCCAGGCCCGCCGGTGCCTGCATTGCGATTGTCGAAAAAAGAAAAACTGCAAATTACGCAAACTGTCAACCGAGCTGAAAGCCGTTTCCGGA
Source organism: Planctomycetota bacterium (assembly GCA_022705405.1). Lineage (GTDB taxonomy): Bacteria > Planctomycetota > Phycisphaerae > Sedimentisphaerales > Anaerohalosphaeraceae > JAHDQI01. Next base: position 17,756 of record JAKJEN010000005.1, read on the forward strand.
ACGTATAGCGGACAGCGCAGAGGATATTCACGGATTGACGACCATCCGGAGGCGATTTTTGAATCCGGCAAATGTATTCAGTGCGGTCTGTGCATTCAGGTATTAAAGCGAGCGGGGCTGGGGAAAGGGCTGACCTTTCGAGGCCGCGGATTCGGCGTGCAGATTGCCGCCGCTCTGGACGGGCCCATTCTGCAGACGGCCGCTGAAGCCGCAAGGCAATGCGTTCAGGTTTGCCCTACCGGCGCCTGGTCGCTGAAAAGTAAATAAAAACAGAGATCCTATTCAGGAGACCGGCATGAAACACAGGATAGAAAAAAACTTGTTATTGCGGTCGATTATATGGACGGCGGCACTGGGCGCTACTGTGTTTGCGGCTGACTGGCCGCATTGGCGCGGCCCGGATCGCAGCGGTATTTCCGCCGAAACCAATTGGAACCCCAAGGCCCTGTCGGATTCAACCAAGCCCCTCTGGACGGCCTCTGTGGGTACGGGTTTTTCCGCTGTATCCATCGCCGAAGGCAAGGCCATCACCATGGGCAATGTCGATAAAACAACCGATATGGTCGTTTGCCTGGATGCGCTAACCGGGCAGAGTCTTTGGACCTATCGTTATGAGGAGCCGCTGACGTCCAATATGTATGAAGGCGGCCCCAGCGCTACTCCGACAATCCACGATAAAAAAGTTTACACCGTCAGCAAAAGCGGAAAAATGCTGTGTCTGGATCTGGAGACGGGCGCGCTGATCTGGCGTCGGCAGACCGACTGCAAGAAGCCGGAATGGGGATTTGCCGGCTCGCCGGTGATTCTGGAGGAGAAAGCGATTTACAATATCGGCTCTTGCGGCCTTGCGCTGGATAAGGAGACCGGGCAGATCCTCTGGCAGAGCGGTCGGGAAGAGTCGGGCTATGCGACGGCCGTGCCGTTTACGATGGACGGCAAGACGCAGCTGGCTCTGTTCAGCAAAGAGCATCTGTACAGTGTGGATCCGGCAGACGGCAGGATTCTCTGGTCCTATCCGTGGAAGACCAACTGGGATGTCAACGCCTCCGATCCGATTCTAAAAGACGATGAAGCTCTGATTACCTCCGGCTATAACCATGGAGCGACCCTGCTGAAGATCAGCGGCTCTGAAGTTCGGTCGGTCTGGGAAAACAAAAACCTGCGGTCGCAGCTGTCCGGCCCGGTTCTGATCAACGGCTATATTTACGGAATTGATGAAAATCAGCTGGCCTGCCTGGACTGGAAGAGCGGACAGGTCCGCTGGACCGAGAAGACCGTCGGCAAAGGCAGTCTGACCGCTGCGGGGGATAAATTGATTGTCCTGAGCGACAAAGGGCGGCTGATCATTGCTCAGGCGACGGATGAACAGTTTGCGGTTCTTTCATCGGCGCAGATTCTCAGCGGCCGCTGCTGGACGACTCCGGTTCTGGCCAATGGACTGATCTATGCAAGGAATGCCAAAGGAGATCTTGTTTGCATTGATCTGCGCATCGCCGCCGCTGCGTCTGCGCTCGATTCAGAGCCGGTAATTACCGCGGCGGAACTGGGCGGCCGGACGGTTTCTCAAGACTGGTCCTGCTGGCAGGGCCCGGATCGTAATAACAAAAGCCCCGAGACCGGACTGCTCAAGAAATGGCCGCCGGAAGGCCCTGCGCTGTTGTGGTCGGCTGAGGATCTGGGAAGCGGGTATTCCTCTGCGTCTGTGGCGAACAAAAAAATATATGTGACCGGATTGAAAAATAAACGGGGCGTGTTGTCGTGTCTGGACTGGGATGGAAAGCTGATCTGGACGGCCGATTACGGGCCGGAGTGGACGGGCTCCTATCCGGGCGTTCGCAGCAGTCCGGTGATTTGGGACGGCGCAGTCTATGTCGTCAGCGGAAACGGCCAGATCGGCTGCTATAGCGCTGAAACCGGCAAGGAACTGTGGGCCGCCGATCCGTTTCGCGAGTTTGAGGGCAAGATGCCGCAATGGGGTATCGCAATGTCGCCTGTGCTGGTGGAAGGCAAACTGATCTTTACCGTCGGCAGCCCCAAAGCCGCCGCGGTAGCGCTGGATGCTAAAAAAGGGCATATCGTCTGGAAATCGGCGGGTTTGGACGAGCGGCCCACGTATTGTACGCCGGCGGTGTTTCAGTGGGGCGGCCGAACCATCTTGGCCGGAATGACGCAGGCCCATCTGTTTGCGGTCGATGCCCGAACCGGAGATTTGTTTTGGAGCTATCCGATGGCCGATTATCTGTCGGGTCGAAACCGACAGATACACCCCAATACCCCGGTCTTTTGGAACGGGGGACTGCTGTTTACCAGCGGCTACGATATGGGCGCAATAAAATTTTCCATTACGTCCGACGGCTGGACATTTCAAAAGGAGTGGACGAATGCGGAATTTGACTGCCATCATGGAGGCGTAGTCTATCAGGACGGCTATGTATATGGAACGACCTGGAAAGGCAATGACGACGGGTTGTGGGCTTGCATCGACTGGAAGACCGGAGAAATGATGTATGCCCAGCGATGGCACAACAAGGGCTCGATTCTCTGGGCCGACGGCTTATTTTATGCGTATGCGGAAAAAGCAGGCGCTGTGGGACTTATCAAAGCCGATCCGAAAGAGTTTCAGGCGATTAGCGAATTCCTGATAACGCAAGGGAAGGGAGAACACTGGGCTCACCCTGTAATCAGCGGCGGGCGTCTTTTTATCCGGCATGGCGAGGTCTTGATGGCGTATGATATAAAGTCATAAAACATGATCAGATACACAAAACCTTATGAGCATAACTTTAAAACGAGAGGAATTGGGGACATGAAAAACTGTATGATTATGTCGACGACGTTTTTACTAACAATGGCTTGGGTCGTTTTTTCCGTGCAGGGGGGACCGATTGAAATTGCGAATTATTCGTTTGAGATTCCGGTGTTGGATCCCGACGCGTTTCCGGCTTCTCCGGTAGCGCCGTTCTGGATCGAACTGGATCTGGATCCTGAGTACAGCTCCAATACGGGGATTTTCAAAAATCAGCCGCCGAACAGCCCGGCCGGAGATCATATCGTCAATGTGGACGGCGACCAGCTGGCTTTTCTGAACAGCCAGACGGGCAACGGCTTTCTACAGATTCTTTCGGCAGTTTTTCAACCGGGATTCAGTTATCGGCTGCAGGCCGATATTTGCCCTTCAACACGGTATCATCCCAGTACCGATGAGCCGATCGATGTCCTGACGCTGGGTTTCTGTACGGAACCCGATCGAAATGATTTTGTTGTCTCTGTGGTGCCGGCGACGGCGATCGTTAAAAATCGGCTGATAACTTTTTCGCTGTTTCTTCCGACAGTCCAGCCGACTGATCCATGGGCCGGCAAGGCAATCGGTATTTCTATTCGCGCTATCGGTAATGCCGGCGGTTACTGGGATATTGACAATGTACGATTAACGGAATATTCACAAATTCCGGAGTTTACAGGGGATTCATTTGTTAATCTGGAGGATTTGTCTGCGATGGCGGCCGAATGGCAGTCCTGTGCGGATCCGCTGACGGATGTGACAGGGGATCAATGCGTAGATCTTGATGATCTTGTGATTTTGGCGGATTTCTGGCTGCAGCATGTCTGAAATAGAGATAAAGCGATTGCCTGCTTGCGGCCTGCGCCGGCAGTTCGGTTTTACACTGATTGAACTGCTGGTGACGATTGGGGTTATTGCCCTTCTGCTGTCGGTCCTTTTGCCCTCGCTCAGGAAGGCCCGCCAGCAGGCCCGGAAGATGGCCTGCCTGTCCAACCTGCGTCAGGTCGGAATAGCGATCCATGCTTATGCTCAAGACTTTGACGACCAAATCCCTTTCGGTCCGGAAGGGCTGCCGATGATGGGATCAAACTTTTATACCGTCACAGGCAATGTGACCAGTCTGCTTTCGCTGCTAAACGGTCAGCCGGTCGGGCTGGGGCTGTTGCTGAGTCATTATTTGGCCAGCCAGCCCAAGACGCTGTTTTGCCCTGGAGCCGACCAGCCCTCTGAGGCCGATTATCAATTAGCGCGGGTCGGCCGTCTTCAGGCACAAAGCGACTATTACTACCGGCACGCTTCTGTGGCGCTGCTGACAGGCGCTCCGGATCTGTCTCACATACGGCTGAGTCAGCTTGGAAAAAATCGAAACGGCCGTTCCATTCATGCGCTGGCGATGGATGTTCAATTCCTGGCTCACTACTCACTGGCTCCGTTTGGAGTTATTACTCGCAGCAGTCATCAGAAAAGATTTGTCAATATTTTAATGGCAGACGGACAGGTTCTGTCCGAAGATAATTCCGACGGGCGATATACCATTGATGTTGGGATTTATCCGTATGACGCCCTTGATAAAATCCTTCAGAGGTTTGAATTGGCAGACACGCTTCGCTAAATCTGAAGAATATATGTCAACTATTCTTTGTATTTAATAAAAATCGATTCTTCCTGTTTTCTCTATACTAAAAAATTTTCCATTTTTAGTTGCAAAATCTGGTACGCCCTATAACAATAGATTTAATTGAAAAAGAAAAATCGTTTATTTTTAAGACATCATAAATTCTCTAAATTAACAGAGTGAGGAAGCGCTTATTTGTTCTTTTAATAATGCTACAGCATAGATAATTCATAAGTAAATTATCATAAAATAGTTATAGGTGATGTTTATATTATATTTTGACGATTTTTTATTGCACATTATGAGTCAAAATAGGCAAACTATGCAATAAGATTCTTTTTTGATTTATAAGACTTGGTTTTGCACTCTGATTTCGACATCGAAAATGCACTCTTTGGAGTTAATTGTGCTGCGTAGTGTAGTATTGATTATCGGACAATTTTTGATTATCGGACGTTGTAACGCTTTAACTATCTCATCCAAATTGACCGGATAGAAAATCTTTCTTACTTTTTATAAAGAAGAAAGGTTTGTTTTTGGGGGCGTTAATTTTGACAACTAATTTTTTCGAGAAGAAAAAATGAACAGTCCGAAATTTCATAGATCGTTATTTTTGATGCTTCTTGGAATTTCAATCTCCGTGCAAGCTCATACCCTATCTCCGGATCAATATCTGATCTGGGGTCTGGACAGCCAGGACGTTCAGATTCCAGTCGGCAGCGTAATTACCGAAGCGGTATTAACCATTCATGATTTCGTTCCATCCAAGGCACGATTTAATCTGCATCTTCTGGACAATACCGCTGTCGGCGTTCAATTGGGCGTCAAGGAGCAACCAGGCAATATATTCGATGGTTTTGGCACTCTTTTGACGGGCAATGCATCAGGAGGTAAGTGGATCTGCCGACTTAGCCAGATTAACCCAGCCAATTCTCCCATGCGAACTATATTCGGCGATTCTTTTAAGATGACTCTATCTAACGGGTCAGAGGTTTCTTTTTCCTCGGCCCTTCTGGAATTGATGGATTATATCGGCAATGGCGGAGGGTTTGGACTGGGGTTTAGCTTTACGGATGTTTGCACCTTTTCGCAGATCACCCTGGACATTATTGCCAAGTCTTATGCAGGAGGGTATCAAGAGAAGGTATATTCCTTCCAGATTTCACAGATGTATGTCTATGATCCTGTTTTGGGAACTTGGGTTTATCAGGGCAGCGACGGCCAATCGGAATGGGAGATTCAGGAAGATGATCCTTATGTGCCCTTAACCGTGACAAATTGCCAAGTCATTGCCGGCGAGACGATTGGTCAGGATACCCTAACGATCAGCGGTACATTTGATCGAGTTTTATCCAACCTTCCCCAGAGCTCTGCGATTAAGACGGAAAATCAACCTGGGCAGATAACGACCCTTGTTGTCGATTTTGCTAATCGGACCTTCGAGGTAGTCGCGACCCGAGTGGATCTGAGCGGATTGTCCAGCCCGATCCAGATAAATCTGTTAGTGGGTTCTTATCTGATGACCGGCCAGGTCGATGAGACCATAATCAATGGCGATGAGCTGATTCCCTTGCGATTAATGCGCGGCTATCAGGATCAGTTGCGGGTGAGCGAGGTTGCCGTCAATAAAGGGCAGGCCCCAGGGACCGATACGCTGACGGTTTGCGGCGAAATTACAACGGACAATCCCGGCATCAATCTGACCAATCAGAAGGTCATTATCAACTGGGGCGATCAGCCCTTTGTGATTCCTATCGGCTCGTTTATCCAGACTAAAAATCTCAATAAGTATGCCTGCAAGGTTGATGTTCCCGGAGGATTTGTGGACTGCCTGATTGATTTTGACCGGTGTCTGTTTACGATCAATCTAAGTAAGGCGTCCCTGGATGTCGCTTCAGGCCGGGTAAAGTTTATGATTCGATTTGCCCAGTTCAAACAGTTTGAATATGTGCAAATGTAAATTTTATCCTCTCCCATTTATTTTTATATCTCCGATTCCACGACCACCAGGGATTAACTGGTGGTTTTTTTATTGGAAGAAAACTTTCGCGTTTTGGCCCATTTTTTTGTTGTTTTTTTTGAATAAATTCCTTATAAAATCAAGCGAAAAGAAGACCGAGAATATCTCATAGATTTTTTAAAAATCGATGCTGCTTAAGAACCTTAATTTGGTCCTGTACCGCTCAGCCGCCGAACTGAAAAGCGAAGCAACGAGAACGTACGCCGGTTATTTATGGTGGATTTTGGACCCTCTTCTGAGCTTGGGGGTTTATTACGTCGCCTTCAACTATATTTTTCATCGTAAAACCGAGCATTTTGCCGTTTTCCTGTTCAGCGGAATTGTGGTGTATCGTTTTTTTTCCGGTACGGTCGTCCGCGGCGCCGGCAGTATTATAGCCGGCCATAGTCTGATGTATTATATGTATTTTCACAAAATCCTTTTCCCTTTGTCTGTGGTTGTGGTTAACTTAATCAAATTTTTGATAACGTTATTGCTGGTGATCGCAGTTGTCTGGATTTCGGGGTTTCGGCCGACCTGGTCTTATTTGGCGCTGCCGTTTTTAATCGGGCTGGTCGTATTAATTTCAACAGGGGTTTCTTTAGTGTGCGCAGCGCTGACTCCTTTTTTTCCTGATTTTCAGTTGCTTTTATCCACGATACTCCATCTCCTGATATTTCTATCCGGAGTTTTTTATGAAATCAGTAAATTGACTCCGAGGATGCAGTCGATTATTCGTTTGAATCCATTGGCGGTGCTGATCGAACAGATTCGTGGAATTCTCTTATATGGTCAATGGCCCAATCTAATTTTTCTTTTGCCCGGATTATTGGTAAGCATTCTTTTAATTGTTTTGGGCTGGTGGCTGATTCATAAATTTAATCGATATTATCCCAAATTAAGATGATTTGAGAGAGGATATGAAGAACGATTTAATTTTTGATCTGCGCGATATTGGAGTGCGTTATCGAAAAGTTGCTTCAATGCCTTGGAAAAATAATAGTTTTTGGGCTCTCAAGCAGGTTTCGTTTCAGATTTTTCGCGGCCAGATTCTGGGCTTGATTGGCCGAAACGGGGCTGGAAAAAGCACGCTTCTTCGGGTGCTGGCCGGAATTATTCGGCCGGATTGCGGAACCTGTTCTCGTGCCGATGTAAGGATTACTCTGCAATCGGCCAATGCCGGGTTTGATCAACGGCTGACCGGGCGTCAGAATGTGATGCTGAAGGGGTTGCTTCTCGGGATGGAGAAACGGCAGATTCTGCGATCAATGGACCGTATTATGGAGTTGGCGGATATCGGAGAGTTTATCGATCAGCCGATGATGTATTATTCCAGCGGAATGAAGGCGCGCCTTGGTTTTTCGATCTCTTATTTTGTCGAAACGGATGTGATTTTGCTGGATGAAGCGCTGTCCCCTGGCGATGCAGCGTTTAAGGCAAAGGCCAACGAATTGATAAAGAAGAAAATTCAGAGTCATCATACGGTGGTAATGGCTAGCCATTCGATCTCGAATATTCAGGACTTATGCGATCGGGTGATTCATTTGGAAAAGGGATGTTCTCTGGAAGAACTGCCTGTGGAACAGAGTCTTCAACGATATCTTCAGGCAAGAGGGAAGCGACTGCCGCTTGACTCCAAGTCCCCAAAATCCTGTTTAGAGGAAGTTTCTGCAGACAGATAAATTGTCGTTTTTTCAAACATAGTATCGGATGCATATTGTAAAAAAATATGAAACACAAAGAAGACGCACACAACCCTGTATTGTATATTCATCTGGGGCCGGGAAAAACCGGAACGACGGCTATTCAGAAATTTTTATTTGATAATCGTTCCCGTTTGTTATGTCATGGAATTTGTTATCCGGATTTTAATCACCCATCCGCTCCTCGGCTTAAAGAACCCTTTAAGCTTGCTTCCCATATGTTCGCATGGAATCTTGGATTTGGAGACCAGAAAGCAAAGGAGGAGACGACGTTTATCGAGGATTCCTGGTGGAAAAGCCGCCTGGCTGCAAATTGTCCGACGGTAGTTTTTTCTTCTGAATTTTTTTGCGGTCGTCCGAGTCAGGAAAAGATTGACCGACTTCAGGAAACCGCAGCCCGCTTGGGTTTTCCAAAGGTCAAATACATTTATTATTTTCGTCGTCCCGATCTGCTTGTAGAAAGCAGGTATCAGCAGGCAGTCAAAAAACGCGGCCAATACCAGCCTATTCTCTGGAACAAGAACGAAAGCCACCGAATTCATTCGGCATTTAAGATGTACGTTGAAAATGTCGGTACCGAAAACATGATCGTACGGGTTTTCGAAAAAGGGCAGTTTTTCGGAGGAGACATTTTCCGGGATTTTCTGCATGCGATTGGCCGAGACTGGTCGGATGAATACTTGCTTCCCAATGACAAAGAAACCAATGTAGGTTGGCATAAGGATCTGATCCTGATTATGCGGCTGGCCAATCAGTATTTGACAGAACCCCATCAAATCGATTGGATTCGCAGATATTGTATCATTATGTTTCGAACTCTATACGAAGGTCGCAAGGAGGGGTACGGAATGCTGACAGAAGATCAGCGAAAGCAGATCCTGTCACACTATGATCCGTTTCATAAAAAAATCGCAAAAACGTATCTGGGACGCCCTGACGGAAAACTTTTTTACGAGCCGATTTTATCCTCTAATCCTCAGGCAGGATCAAACGAAACTATCTCTCCTGAAAAGGCAGGAGCGATTCTTGACTTTTTACAAAAAAAGGATCAAAAAGCGCTGGCGCTGCTTAAAAAAGCTGCCTCATTAGGAATGAATTCTGAGGAAGAAGAGATTCGACAGGTATCTAAGACTCTCTGTTCTCTTTTTTAGTTTAGAAACTTTTTTACGATAGAGTCGAAGGGCAGGAAATGAGCAAAAAAACGAGAAAGGCAACAGTATTCCTCAGCGGTCAAAACAGAAGATCTGCATCAGGAGGATAGGATGAAAACCAGTTCTTTATTCCGGAAAATAAGGAGTTGGCTCTTGGAGGTCCGGATCTATCGGTCTATCCGGCGAAGCGGTTTATTCGATCAGGAGTATTACCTTTATACCAATCTCGACGTAGCCCGCTCCTGTGCGAATCCGATCTGGCATTATATTCGCAGGGGGTGGAAAGAGGGCCGCAATCCCAGCGCCTCATTCGATACCCGAAGGTATCTGCAAACCTATCCGCAAGCGCGGCAAAGCGGGATCAATCCTTTGTTTCATTATATCCAATATGGGAAAAAAGGGGGTTTTTCAACTGCTCCTCAGATCTCAAAAGAGCAGACAATTCAGAAAGAACCGTCTCCAATGCCAGTTTCTGCGCTGCGGCATCTTGCGCCTACGATTCACTGGAGTTATCGGATCAGCGAATCGCAGCTTCTGGAGAGAGTGCGAGAATACAGGGCTCAGAAATCTTCCCGAAAAGCCAAAGTTGTTGTATATACAGCGATCATCGGCGGCAAGGATAACCTGATAGTCCCCGAGTATATCGTGAAGGAATGGGATTATGTTTGTTTTTCGGATATGGAAATTCCCGGCGAGCATATTTTTGAAATCCGCAGGCCGGACTATCTGGATGCCGATCCGAGGCGAACAGCCCGCTTTCTTAAAACCCATCCTCACCTGTATTTTCAGGAGTATGTCTGCGCCGTTTGGCTGGATTCGAGCATTTTAATTCGCGGACCGCATTTGGAGACAATGGTAAATCGCTGCTTGGAACAGGACATTCTTTTTATGTGCAATCCGCATCCAAATCGGGACTGTTTGTTTGAAGAACTGGCTAAGTGTATTCATTTAATGAAAGATGACCACAGAGTGATGAAAAGCCAGGTCAAGCGATATAAACGGGAAGGGTACCCCAAGCAGAACGGGATGCTGGAAACCGGTATTCTGATTCGCCGACACAATGACCATCGGGTGATCGACCTGGATAATGACTGGTGGAATGAAATCAGCGGCGGCAGTTGCAGGGACCAGCTTTCGGTGATGTATGTCCTCTGGAAGCATCAGCTTCCATATACGCTAATGGAGAATATGAAGAATATCCGCTATCATGAGGGGAACGACTATTGCCTGTTTCTTCATGAGGGCAGGTGCAATACTTTGATCCCTCCATATGTTCTGCCTTCTTTTATGAAAAAGTCAAACTCGCAGCCGTCGGCGTCTGTTTCCGGATTCGTTTCCGAAGATCTCAGGCCTCTGGAGGGCGAACGGATCGATATCGTCGTATGTGTTCATAATGCCCTGGATGATGTGCGGCGCTGTTTGGAATCGGTTTGGGCGGCGCTGCTGTCCTCGCATCGACTCTTTTTAATCGATGATGGATCCGAGACCGCCACAGCGCATTATCTAAGACAGTTTGCCGAACGCTCCCTGGACCGGATAATTCTTATTCGAAATGACAAAACCCAAGGTTATACACGGTCGGCTAACCAAGGCCTTAAGTTAACCGACGCTCCTTTTGTAATACTGCTGAACAGCGATACTCTGGTTCCTGTCGGCTGGTCGCTCAAATTGCTGCAGGCGGCCAAATCCCTGCCGGGGACAGGGATGGTAGGGCCTCTGTCCAATGCAGCTTCCTGGCAGTCGCTTCCATGGATTTATGATTTTCAGACGGGCCAGATGGCCGTCAATGAACTGCCACCGGGTCAGGATCTCGAATCGATGAATCGTTTGTGCGAGATACATTCGGGTTATCCGAATTTTCCTCGTGTTCCGCTGATCAACGGTTTTTGTTTCGGAATTTGGAGGCAGGTTTTAGAGAAGATCGGTTATCTGGATGAAAAGGCGTTTCCCATAGGATACGGAGAAGAAGATGATCTGGCCATGCGTGCCCTGAATGCAGGTTTTATGCATGTCATTGCAACGCATTGTTTTGTGTACCATGCCAAATCAAAAAGTTTCAGAAAAAAAGAACGAAATCAGCTGATTACGGCCGGTAGAAAAACACTATTTGAGCGATATGGAGCGCATCGCATCAATTGCAGCGTTCAGACTATGCTGAAAAATTCAATGATCCAGGCGGTTCGGCAGGCAGTCAACAACGCCTGCGGATTGCGTCCGCAAAGCCAAACGATAAATCAAGTCGCGCCGGTTTCGGATCAAGATTCACACATTATTTTGAAAGAAGCGATCTCTACAGAACGGCTTTCCGATATTTCCGCCTTGAAATCTCTGCTCTCAGAATATAACATTCAGTTTTTTGAATTTGGCTGTTCCAAGGGCGACGGACTTTCCTGGACAGAGCAGAAAACCGGGTACAAAGGACTGGGATTTGACACAGATCCCCAAAAATTGCAGATTGCCAGCGAAAGAGGACTGTTGTGCTGCAATCAGAATATTCTGGACTTGCCCAATATTAAACTGGTTTCTTTTACCACGTTATTTCATTTCCTTGAACATCTGGAGTCGGTCAAACAAGCGAGGGAGTTTATTCTCAAGGCCTGCGCTGTCAGCCGAGATTATGTTTATATTCGTCAGCCCTATTTTGATGCAGATTCCTGGCTCTTTTGCATGGGATTTAAAACCTTTTATTCGCACTGGACTGGGCACAGAAACCGGATGGTCCTGCCGGATTTTTTTTATATTTTGGAAGAGTGTAGGAACGAGAATTTAATTCGCGATTATAAATTAGCCGTTAAAATGCCGATCCAGGATAGCAGCAGCCCTATGATCCACAGTCTGTCTTCTGTGAAGGATTCACTGCATTATGACCCCTGCAGCCATCCAGCAAAAAAGACAGGGGTCCCTTTTTTCTTTCCTGTTTTTTATGAAACTGTGGCCATTCTGAAGATTGGAGACAGGCAGCCGGATCTTTTATGGAAAGAATGGAGCTCGGATGCGACTGTTGTTTATGATAGTCGGAAGGGAAGAATCACCAATCTCTTAAATCCGGAAATGAAAGATATCAGTATCTTGGACGCAAACCCCACCGCGATGGTTTCACGACAGACGGAAACGATGAAAGTTGCTCATGCAATGATGCAGAGACCTTCGGATGAGATTCGATCATGTGGGCATTAAATTTCTTTGAATTAGCAAAATTTTGCTATATGGGTCAGTCAATGATATCTGCAGAGAATCTGACTTTGTCCAGTAGGAAAAGACATGGAGACATCTGCGATTTTTCGCAGGCCAAGCGCGGGGCCCGTGAGGATTTTGTCTCTTATCGAGCCGATTTAACCGCGCAGGAGGCCATCCGTATCGCATCGCTTTATGAGGAGGTAAAAAAAGAACTCCGATTGCGGAAAATCGTTGGGGTTCAAAACGAAACCTTGTACGGCCAAGAGGGCGGGATTGGCAGCAAACGAGCGGGATTGTCGGATCAGGATATACAATAAATGACTACAGAATTGAAACATGCCAACCAGGCCCTTTTTGAGGCAAGGAAAATAATGGCAGAACAGGAAAAAACTCTGAAAAAATATCGTCAGGAGCTTTATAGCGTATACCGTTCACGCTCCTGGCGGTTTACGCGGCCGCTGCGGGGGGCTGCAGAAGGAATCCGATATCTGAGCACGGCAGCTTTCAGACCCAATGTTCGATGGGTTCTCAAAAAGTTGTACTATCTGATACCCGGATTTTTTCGTAACACCTGGTTTTTGGAAAAAATGAAAAATGGATTTAAAGAGAAGGAACATCATTACTCCCGGCAGCAGTGGATTCAGCAGGATCTCATCCCCAAGGGACTTTTCGATGATTGATATTCTGCTGCCTGCTTATAATGCCGGTTCTTTTTTAGCTCAGACCATCGAATCCATACGACTTCAGGACCAGCCGGGATGGCGCCTGCTGATTCGCGACGGCGGTTCCGACGACGGCACACCCGAAATAATCAGGGATTATGCAAAACAGTTTCCACAGACTATTCGAGGGTTTTATTCTGAAACGAGGAATTCTCCGATCCAAAGCATTTCGAGTCTGTTGGCGGAAAGTTCAGCGCCGTATATTATGTTTTGTGATCAGGATGATGTGTGGCTTCCGGATAAAATCTCAAAATGTATGGCTCGTTTTTGCCAGGATACAGACGGGCGTGAGATGGACTTTCCGCGACTTCTTTTTACAGACAAACAGGTGGTCGATCGGAATCTGAACCGGCTGCATAATTCTTGTTTTAGTTATCAAGGTTTGAATCCTCGATCTGTCTCGTTCAGCCGACTTTTGGTTCAGAATATCCCCAGCGGCTGTACGATGCTGTTCAATCGTGCCCTGGCGAAATTATGTACTCCCATCCCTTCGGATGCGGTTATGCATGACCATTGGGTAAGTTTGACTGCGGCGGCATTTGGACGGATTATCTATCTTGAACAGCCTACGGTTTTATACCGCCAGCATGATCGAAACTATTATGGGGCTCAGCCCTATGGGGTGCGCTATTTGGGGGATCTGGCACGAAGCGGGGCAAAAGCCATCCGGAAACGTTTTTATCAAAATGTAATGCAGGCGCAGGCTTTTTTGGAGATCCACCAAAACCGTTTATCAGAATCGCATCTTCAAATTCTGGAGGCGTTTGCATCTCTGTACGTAAAGGGCTGGCTACAGCGAAGAAAAATTCTGTGGCAGTATAAAATACTGAAAACCGGCTTTGCCCGCAATGTGGGGATGATGCTCATTGTATAAAAAGACGTTCAAACCGCCGAAAATACAAATCGAACCGCTCCGCAAGACCGCCGGTCGGCAGCCCTTGGTCCCTGATCTTAGCCGGCTGCGGATGGCCTTTGTTTGCGATTGGCTGACGGCCGTACGCGGCGGGGAGCGCTGTTTGAAGGCCCTCTGTCAAAAGGCGCCAAATGCGGATTTATTTACGCTGGTCTATGATCCGGATAGAATGAAGGGTGTTTTTGACGGGCATGCCGTTCAAACCAGTTTTATCCAGAATCTTCCCGGAGGGACTCGTTTTTTCCGGTACTATTTGCCGCTGTTTCCAAAGGCCATTGAATCGTTTGATTTCAGCGGATATGACTGTGTGGTCAGTTTTAGCCATTGCGTAGCCAAGGGAGTCAAAGTTCCCCGCCAAATCCCTCATATCTGTTATTGCCATACTCCGGTTCGCTATGCCTGGGATATGGCGGAAATTTATCTGAATGGCCTGCCGGTTCCTCAACGATGGCTTCTTTCGTTATATTTGAAAAGACTGAGACGGTGGGATCTGGCCTCTCTTGATCGAGTCACCTGTTTTTTGGCCAACAGTATTCACATTCGAGATAAAATTCAGCGGCTTTATGGACGCTCGGCACGAGTGATTTATCCGCCGGTAGATCTGAAGCGATTTTCTGTTTCGCAGACGAGCGGGTCCTATTATTTGGTGTTATCGGCGCTGGTCCCCTATAAACGAGTGGATCTGGCTGTTGAGGCATTCAATCAAAACGGAAAAAAACTGATTGTAGCCGGCGTCGGACCGGAATTCCGGCGTCTTCAAAAAAAAGCCGCCTCGCAAATCGAATTTGTTTATGGTCCTGATGACTCGACAGTAGAACAGTTGTACGCTGACTGCAAGGCCTTGATTTTCCCCGGGCAGGAAGATTTTGGAATTGTACCGCTGGAGGCCCAGGCCAGCGGAAAACCGGTGATCGCTTATCGTGGAGGAGGGGCTCTGGAAACGGTTATCGACAGCAGCCGTCCGCAGCCAACCGGCCTTTTTTTTGATCAACAAACGACGCCTTCTCTGATCGACGCCGTCCGGCGGTTTGAATCCTGCTGCGATCTGTTTGATCCCCAAAACTGTCGTCAAAATGCAGAGCGTTTTGGCGTAGAGCGTTTTCAGAAGGAAATGGTTGAGCAGATCAGTGAGGCGACGGCTTCTTTGGCGGAAGCCGGAAGATCTGTATCTGTTCATCGATCGAGGGAATGTCCGTCCTGATCGGTATAGCCGTCGGCGGAATCGATAAAGACGGATCGGGAGGATTTGAAAGGACTGCCCACTGCGCAGAACGCAGAGCGGATGGCGATGCAATTTTGTATTGTCGCTGAGCGTAAAAGCCGATCCGGTTGTCAACGACCGCCAGTTGATGATCGATGGGAACGGTTTGCTCAAGCCAAAGACCGACTTGTTTATAAACGCTTTTTTTAATGTGCAGCGGCTGTAATAACTTGACAATCCAGGGCAGCAGCGCTGCAGCCAAAAACAGATACACATATATTCGCAGTCGACATGGAGGGCGGCTCAGAGGCCGCAGGGTCTGTACGATTCCTTCCCAAAGCAAACCCGATGAAAAAACCACCAGCGGCATCAAATGCCGATTGCTGATATAGCCGTAAAATACAAACAGACCAAGCAATAGAACCATCCATAAAATAATGAATAGAGCCAGAAACTGCTGCACAGGAGTATTCTTCCGGAAAGATAGAATCGTCCGAATCGCCTGATAACCCCAGGGCACAATCATCAGCCACAGAAGATTAAAAGCGGATTTAAGAAAATGAACCATCCCCTCTGCTGTCCGGGAGATTGCCTCAGATGCAAACGGATGTGAAATTTCCGCGAGGAGTGTGGCGTTTTCAATTGCCGGCATGGGTTCCTGAACAATGATTTTCTGTGTAAATCTTCCGATGTTTTTTTTGGGAAATATCGCTTCCTTTATCAGAATATACGGACTGATCACGGCAAGCGCCGCCAGCGTCATCGTCAATCCGTGCAGGCAATGTTTTTTCCGGTTGTCTGAAAACCAGATAGAGCGGATCAGAATATACAGCCAAAAAACCGGTACAAAGATCAGACCTTCCGGCCGAATCCAGAAAGCCAGCCCCGCCGCTGTTCCTGAGATAAGAAAATAACGAAAGCAGGGCGAGGCGATGCCCTTCAGGCACAACAGCAGGGAAAGCGCCTCAAACAGTAGCGCGGGCCAGTCGCTTAACACATCCGAGCCGTGATTGGCAAACTTGGGAATCAGCAGCACGAAAAGCGTATTTAAAAACGCGGTTTGTCGTCGGCCAAGCCGGATAAAAATCAAATAAATCACAGCCAGGGCCAGCAATCGGCACAGCAGCACAACTCCCTGGCCTAACAGGATATTTCCTTCCGCCGACTGGATCGGCCCACAAAAGATTTGTACAACTTGCCGAGCGGCATACAGCATCCAGGGGAATCCCGGATGTTGATCGTATGTGCGGATGGCTTTCAGAGGACTGTCTGCCAACTGTTTGGCAAATTCCAAAAAAAGGACCGAGTCATTAGAAATACAGGCCGATGTCCACAGTTTATAAATTCCCAGAAGACCTGCGGCAACAAGCAGAATCGCCAGAGGGCGGATCGCCGGCTTGTCAGTTTCCATTTTTTCCTTTCAGAATATGAAACGGAGTTCGAATCAGAATCTGCAGGTCCAGCCAATAAGACCAATTCTGTACATAGTACAGGTCATATTGAATGCGTTTTCGGATGGATGTATCTCCTCGAAAGCCGTGGATTTGAGCCCAGCCGGTCATACCGGCCTTGACCTTGTGACGAAACATATATTTTTTATAGGTTTTCGAAAAGGTTTTCACAAAGTGCGGCTGTTCCGGGCGCGGTCCCACCAGACTCATCTGGCCTTTGATCACATTAAACAGTTGGGGAAGTTCATCCAGTCCGAACCGTCGGAGAAATTTTCCGAGTTTTGTCTGACGAGGGTCATTCCGCACAGTCCAAGCCGGTTCTGAAGCATCTGCGGCGTTCATGGTGCGGAACTTCAGGATCTCAAACTCTCTTTGATCCATACCCATTCGGCGCTGACGGTACAAAACCAGCCCGCCGCTGGTGATTTTAATAAGGCAGGCAATCAGGAGCATCGGCATGGCCAGCAGGATTATCAAAACCGCTGCCGTCAATCGGTCCAGAATGTCCTTGAGAAGGATGTTCACTCCAATCAGAGGCGATTCTGACGCCGTAAACAGTACGCACGACCCAAGCGTTACAGCAGACGGTTTAGCGAATGAGACCATCCCGGTCCAGTCCGGCAGCAGGCGAATGGTGATTCCATTGGCCTGAAGTTCATTGAGGATTCCGGAGATCGATTCAATGGGCAAGCCGCTTCGAGTCAGGTAAATTTCATCGAGATGGTTTTTTCTGGCCAGTTCGGGCAATCTGTCCAAATGGCCATACACCGGGATCCCGTCTATCGTCTTGCCCTGCAGATGCGGCTTGTTGTCTATAAAAAAACAGCAATTCAATCCGAAATATTCAAAGTCCCGGATCTGCCGAAACAGTTTCATCGCGTTTTTTCCGGTGCCAATAATTCCATAATGGCGCAGATTATACCCCCGTGAACGAAAAAAACGAAGAATCTGAATCATCGCAAGGTGGGCAATCGGTACTCCTGCCAGCAGAGAAAACAAGAATAAAAATAGAAAAACACGGGAATAAGGAGATTTTTCTGAATAATATAAAAACAGGATTACAAAGACATATCCCAGAAGAAGCGATTCAATCTGTTTTCGCAAATGGCTGAAAATGGGTTCCACGCGAACAGAACGATAGATGCCTCGGGCCTTTCGACACAGAAAAAAAATAAGAAGGACCGGCAGGGTCAGGGCGGCAAAATGTGAATATGACGGGATTCCATGGTGGGCAAACCACCCGGAATAGAAACGAAGGAAGTACACGCCATTCCAAAGCAGCCCGATTATCAGGGTATCGCAGAGAACCCGAAGAAAACTTATATATGCATAATGTTGTTTCAACATCGCTGCAACCGGATTATTCAATGCAACCGGATTTGTTCAATCAGTTTGGGCAACAGTTCCGGACTGCCTGCAAACAGGCCGTCCAGCAGGGTGTTGGGCTGGTTAAACAAGCGCTTGCGATTGGATTTTTCGACGACCTGCCCTCCGGCGGCCTCTACCAGCAAAACGCCGGCCGCCACATCCCACTCGTTTTTGGGAACCAGCGTAAACGTCCCATCCGCCAGGCCCGCCGATACGCAGGCCAGTTTGTAGGCCACCGAACCCATCGGGATGACCTCAAACGGCGCCTCGGCAAATCGGCGCCATTCCCCTCGCCGTACCTCGCTGCGGCTGGCCAGAATCTTCGCTCCGTCAAGATCCTTTTTGTCGCTGACCTGAATCGATTTTCCGTTTAAAGTGGCTCCGTCTTCATCGCTGCCCAGAAAGATCTGGCCGGTTGCGGGACTGCAAATCCCCGCAGCGATCGGCTTGCCATTTTCGGCCAGGGCGATGGAGATGCACCATTCCGGAATCCCTTCGATAAACTCGCGCGTGCCGTCCAGCGGATCGACGATCCAGACCCGTTCTTTCATCAGTCGACTTTGGTCGTCGACGGTTTCTTCCGAAAGCCAGCCCTCGCCGTTGCGCAAAAGGACATCTTTCAGCGTCCGATCCAAAAGCACATCCGCCTCGGTCACCGGATCTCCGCCCGACTTTTTTCGGGAGGCGATCCGGCCGGGTGTAAACTCTGCCAGCGCTTCCCGGGCCGCCTCCAGGGCCTGCTGAATTCGATACAGATCCGCGTTCATTTTTAGATACTGAAAATAATTCCTTTCTGCTGCAGCAGCCGCTTGATCTGACTGAGCGTTTCATTCAGATTTTCCAGAGACTCAATATGCAGATCGATTTTGATATCCGTCGGCTCTGCTCCCAGCCAAAGTACCTCTATCAAATCGCTGTCTACCGCGTTGCGGATGATCTCCAGATCTTCCTGAGTCAGGCCGATGGCTGTAACGATCAGAATGATCCCGGCATCCAGCATCAGATTGGCTACTTCGCCCAGACGCCGCAGGTGCTCGGGCCGATGCGACTGGTTCGGCCCCGGCGTTTTGATGTCCGCATCCACGCCGTAGAGAACATTGGCGATTCCCATAAAATACACCAGTTTGCCCTCGGCGAACAATTTTTTTTCAATCGCCCTTGCCAGTTCTTTTTTTCCTGCATTTTTATGCCCGGTCACCAGCAGCAGACAGGCCTTCTGACTGAGCCGCTCCCATCGGCGCTCGCGACTGACTGCGCTTAAGGCCCATTTGAGGTTTCGCCGCATGACCTGCTGGCGCAGCGGTTCCTGGGAATCCGGCAGGGCCTGGCGGATAATGCCGCCTCCTCGAATCTCATAGTTATCGACGATTACAAAACGGCTCAAAGCCGGAATAGCGTCAGCTGTGTCAAACGCCATTGCCCGATCGGTCTTTATGATGCATTCGGCCACATTGTGGTAGTCAATCTGGTCTTTTTTGTCTTTGGCGTTCAGTTCCGCCGCGTCCATCACCGAGAGAATCTCTTCAATCCGTCCCGGCTGTTTGGCCGTGCCGATCTTAAACAGATATTCCTTTTGAGGCGTCAGCGGCTCTTTGCCCATCCAAAACAAGTTGACCTTCATCCTTCGGCTGACCTGCGGGCCGATGTCTTTGGCTTGTACAGCCACCTGGCCGCGCGCCACATAGATCTGTTCTTCCAGCGTAAACGCCGCTGCCTGAGCCGCTTGATAGGAAGACGGCGGCTGGGTCGCAAACCGCTCCAAAGAACGAATGACTCCCTTCTTGCCGGATGGATAGAAAATCACTTCATCGCCCGGCCGAATCGCTCCGGTCTCCACCGTCCCGGCGATGATCCTTCGCGTATCGCCGGCTCGAGTGAACTTATAAACATCCTGGACCGGCATCCGAAAGGGCTTGTCCAGCGGCGGCGGCTCCTTGATAAAGCCGTCCAGCGCCTCCAGCACAGTCGGCCCTTTGTACCAGTCCATCCGCCTGCTGGCGACGGCGATATTGTCCCCCTGCATTCCGCTGACTGGAATAAACGAGCCGCTCAGAACGATTTCGCTTAAAAACCGGCTGTATTCCTGAACAATAGCATCAAATACTGGGCGGCTGTAATCCACCAGGTCCATTTTGTTGATGGCCACTGTCAGCTGGCGGATTCCGAGCATCGAAAGCATATATCCATGACGGCGGGAATTTTCGCGCACTCCCTCGGCTGCGTCGATGACCAACACCGCCGCCTCCGCATGGGAAGCCCCGGTTACCATATTTCGCAAAAACTCAATATGCCCCGGCGCGTCAATGATGATGTAATGCCGTTTTTCGGATTTGAAGAAAATCCGCGCCGAATCAATCGTGATACCCTGGGCCTGCTCATCTTTAAGAGCGTCCAGAAGAAAGGCATACTCAAACGGCTTGCTTGTGCGTCGGCACAGTTCCTGGATTTGCTGAAGTTTGCCCTGGGGCAGCGAATCGGTGTCGGCCAGCAATCGTCCGATCACTGTGCTCTTGCCGTGATCGACATGTCCGGCAATCACGATATTCATTTTTTCATCAGTTGCTGGAATCATTCCATATTTTCTTTTTCATTTTTTTGGTTCTTACATATATCCTTCGCGCCGCAGCGTTTCCAGTCCGCCGCCGTCTTCGGCATCCTGCGCTCGACCGCTGCGTTCGGCGATGTTTTTCAGTTGTCCGCTGCGCAGTTCTTCGATGATCTCCTGCGGGTTGCGCGCCGTCGAGTCTATCGGAAACGTGCACGGCCAGCATCCGAGCGAACGATAACGCTTTCCTGCGCCCTGATCGTAATACAGAGATACCGTCGGAATTTTCTCCCGTTCGATGTATTCCCAGACGTTCAGTTCCGTCCAGTCCAGCAGGGGGTGGATCCGCACATGCGTGCCGGGGGCAAAATCCGTCTTGTACTGGTTCCAGAACTCCGGCGGCTGGTCGGCAATGTCCCACTCGCTGGCCCGATCGCGCCGTGAAAAATACCGTTCTTTGGATCGCGAACCCTCCTCGTCGGCCCGAAGTCCTACGATGACGCCGGTAAATGGATCATGATTGGGGTCTGTCTCATATCGATTTGCGGCATGGTTAAATCGATAACGCGGCCACTGCCCGCTGAGTGTGTTTTTGAGGGCCTCTGTTTTAAGCAGTTTGCAGCATCGCAGACGGTCTGCGTTGCCGTCCGGATAGGTCTCCTTGCGATCCAACGCCTCGGTATTCATCCCATAGATCATATCCAGCTGCCATTGGCGAGTCAGTTGATCTCGATATTCGATCATTTCCGGGATTTTATATCGGGTATCGATATGGATCAGCGGAAACGGCACATGACCCAGAAAGGCCTTTCGGCTCAGCCACAGCAGAACCGTACTGTCCTTTCCAATGGACCAAAGCATGCACAAACTCTTAAAGTTTGCGTATGCCTCACGCAAAATATGAATGCTCAGGTTTTCCAGTTGTTCCAAATGATCGGACATAGGTTCTCACATGAACAAATTAATTTTGTCAAGGATTTGCGATACACTTTGCTCTATAGTTTGATGTTCTGTGTCAATGATTAATTCCGGTTTTTCTGGTTCTTCATAGGGGTCATCCAAGCCGGTAAACTGTTGGATCTTCCCGGTTGTTGCTTTTTTATATAATCCCTTGACATCCCTGCGCTTGCATTCCTCAAGCGAGGCCTTGACCCAGACTTCAATAAACTGTTTGCAAAGCCCCCTGACAAACCGCCGTGCCTTTCTGTAAGGCGAGATAAAAGAAGCAATTACAATTACACCGTGATGTTCAAGCCGGCTGGCCATATAGCCCACACGCTGAATATGCTCATCCCTGGCTTGCCTGTCAAAACCGGTATTGGGAAAGATTCCTCGCAGAATATCGCCGTCCAGCCGCTCGATTTTTCGCCCTTTTTGGCTCAAAATTTTAGCCAGGCGGTCGGCAATTGTGCTCTTGCCTGAGCCGCTAAGTCCCGTCAGCCAGATGACAAATCCTGGTTTTTCCGTTTCTGATTTTGACAATCCCGTAAATTCCTTTCATGCATTGTAATGTCCGGCAAAAATACCATATTAACCCGGAACAAACAACCCTTCTGTCGAGTATTAAGAACAATTTGCCGTCAAGGGCATCGATTTATCGATTGAAAGGACGCGGCGTATTCATTATGATGTCAAGAGATAAAACCGTTGTTTGAATGGATTGGAAAGGGTATCGGATTATGGATATTTTTGAGTTCGCACTCCAGATGGAAAAAGACGGGGCCAAATTCTATCGAGATATTGCCCAAAAAACAAAGCATGATCCGGTCCGGGCGGTTTTAGAGATACTGGCCGAGGAGGAAGATAAACATTACCAGGCCATTCTGGCTATT
This sequence comes from Planctomycetota bacterium, assembly GCA_022705405.1. Classification (GTDB taxonomy): domain Bacteria; phylum Planctomycetota; class Phycisphaerae; order Sedimentisphaerales; family Anaerohalosphaeraceae; genus JAHDQI01. Next base: position 40,215 of record JAKJEN010000005.1, read on the forward strand.
CAAAAAGCCGAGCATAATATGACAGAAACCGAGATCCTTGATTCTGCGCGAAATATCTTTCAGCGGGTCCGAGATTTTGGGGAAGATTTTGACGCCGAGGCCGATCAGGTCAAACTGTATGAACAGGCCCTTGAACTGGAATACAAAAGCCGGGCCTTTTATCTGGACCGGGCTGATCAGGTCAAACTGCCGCGGCAAAAAGAGTTATTTAAGATCCTGGCAGAGGAGGAGGCCCAGCACATCACCCTGTTGGAAAACCTGTCTGAGTTTGCCGCCCGCCCGCAGCACTGGCTCGAAAACGCCGAGTTTTTCCACGCGGAGGAATACTGACAGGCAGCAAACAGGCCCTTCAGGGAAACAGACCCATAGAAATTGATCTGCTTGTCGGAATACTCTGGCAGAAGATGGCAATAAGTGAGGATTGATTCGATATTTATCATCTGAATCGATTGGGGTTATTTTCCGGCGAGGAAGTCAAGTCGGCCGAATCCATCAAATAGCCGTGTTTATACAGCCAGCGCATGATCCCTCGCCGCAGGAACCGAAACGGTTTTGCCAGGATGCGGTGAATCTGAATCCAGATACTCCTGCGATAACTTTCTTCTCGCTGGCTTGGGCTGAGCAGATCAGGTCGAAGCCGACGTTTGTGTTTGAGCAGATGATAATGATCTTCCTTTTGAAATCGGCGACATATTCGGCCGCTCCGACCCCAGGCCATTGAAATTTGAAAATCAATCAGATACGGTCGTCCGTCTGCGCCTACCAGGATATTGCCCCTCTTGTTCAGATCAATATAACAAATATGCCGCTGGTGAATTCTGCCGAGCAATTCCTCCAGTTCTTCAAAAAAGTTATCCGGAATGGACGGTTTTTCATCCAGCGAACGGCCGTCAATATATAGATAGGCAAATCCGTTTTTACCCCAGGATCCTGCCAGTTGCGGAACCTGGTCCAAATCTTCCAGTTGTCGGAGGATTTGCATTTCCCGCCGAGTCAGGAACCGACCCAGCCAGGACAGCGGAATTTTACAAAACGGCTGGATTCGATTGATTTTTAATACAACGGGGCGGAGAGAACCGATTGAATTGGGCGGAGCGTCTAAGGTTGTCTCATAATAACCCGTAGCCGCAAAAAAATCATGCTTGAATGTCCGCACATGTTGATAGCGATGGTTTTTTATAGTAATTTCTTTCGGCAGCCCTTCTCTGCCGCACGCATACAAATCGGATTTCAGCCGTTTCAACATGCTCCCGGTTCCCTGATCTTTAGATTGCCAAAAAGCTTTATGATAGGGATTTTGGGCCAAATAGCAATCTTCAATCAGGAACAACCGCCGAATAAATAAAAAAACCGAATTTCCAATTCCATGAAACGGAAACTCGGTTTTCAAATGTGGTTTGCTGAAAAAAATGGTCAATTGCCTACACAACAACTTTCCGCATCCGTAAGAAACGGACAGTCAAAAGTCCTATGGATCCGAGCAAAATAGAGCCCGGGGCCGGTACGACCGCCGTGGGCACAGTTCTTCCGATGTGGACGGAACCGATTGACTTTTGAAGTTTGAGCCAGCTTGGCGTCCGGCTCAACCGGCCTGAAGAGCTCGTCCAGTTTAAAGAGTCCCACGAATCCGACCAATTCGGCAATGTGCTTGATGTAATGGAGGACAGATTAGCGGGCATCGAAAGAGCGGCGACGGTTTGACTGTTCCAATCTGTTCCAAGATGGCCGGTTGCGGAGGCAAGTTCAAGCGCTAAAAGATCGGGCCATCTGTTTTCTGCTGTCTGTGTAATGATTACCTGGCTTGAAGCGGAGGACTCAATTAAGACCGGAGCAGCGGTTGCCGCTGCTGTCAGCAGTGCGGTTAATGCTGCAACGAAAACCCTTGTCTGACTGTGTTTGTTAGCATCCTTGGCTTTCTCCCTTCAATAGAAGTTCGTCTTAAATTTTAAAATTACTGCCTGATGATACGCAGCAAATAAACGAGATGTTTTTGGAAAATTGAAAAAAATTATACAAACGCAAAAAAAACGCGTTTTTGACTAACAAGATGTACAGGTTCCGATTTGCGGATATTACCCCAACCTATTGTCCGCAAAGAAGTTCCACAGGAACTATTTACAGGCGGGCGATTTCCTCCCGCAGGGCCTCCAGCAGTTTATCTTCCGCTACAGCGGCGATTTTTTGCCCGTGCCGATATAAAACCCCCTTTCCCTTGCCTGCACAGACCGCCACGTCCGCATCCGCCGCCTCCCCAGGTCCGTTTACGATGCACCCCATTACCGCCACCCGAATTGGTTTGTGCAGCGTCTTCAATTCGTTTTTGACTTTTTTGGCCAAAGCAATCACGTCGATCTGGCAGCGTCCGCAGGTCGGACAGACGATCAGTTCCGGTTCTTCGGCCTGGATCAATCCCAACGGCTGCAAAATCGCTTTGGCGATCTGCACCTCTTGAACCGGATCGCCCGCAGCGCTGACTCGGATCGTGTCGCCGATCCCCTCCGCCAGCAGCGCCCCGATTGCCACCGCAGACGGAACCGCCGCATCCTCCGGCAGTCCGGCATGCGTGAGTCCGATATGGATCGGATAAGCAAAGTGCGCTGCCAGCGTCCGGTTGATCGCAATGGTTCGCAGGGTATCGGCGCTTTTGGCGCTGAGCACCAGGTTGTCAAAGCCCGCCTTTTCAAACAGCCGGATGTACTCGGTCATCTCCTCCCGCATCAGATCTACCCGTCGGTCGGTCTGAACGTCTCCGGCTTTCAGGTCTCGGATACTTGCCTCGTTGACCCCGATCCGAATGGCGATCCGATGCCGCCTGGCACAATCAATGATCCGCCGGATGTCAGCGGCCTTTTTGATGTTTCCCGGATTCAGACGGATTTTGACGGCGCCGGCCTCAATGGCCTCAATGGCCCGTTCCGGCGAAAAATGAATATCCGCAATCAACGGCACCGAAACCTTCTGTACAATCTGCGCGAAGGCCTGGGTGTCCTTCTGCGTCGCTGCGGCGATACGAACCAGCCCGCAGCCGGCAGCGGCTAACCGGCTGACCTGCTGCACACAGGCGGATATATCGGTTGTGAAGACCTTGGCCATCGACTGGATCACCACCGGATGTTCCGATCCGATCCGTACTGATCCTGCGACGGCTGTTCGGGTTTTTCTTCGTTCAATCATCTTTGCAAGGATACCTCTGTTTGCCTTGTTTTTCAAATAAAAGTTCAAGCGCCGACAGCGCCTTTGGCGAGTTTGCTTTGTTTTTTCAAACCTCTTGCCATATACGCTGCCGCGGAACCCAGCACGATCAGTCCTCCCAAAAGAGCCCACGGTCCCGGCCGCTCGCCCATCAGCAGAAGGACCCACAGCGGATTGAGGATCGGCTCAAGGATCGGGATCATGATGGCCTCCATCGCAGAGACATGCCGGATCGCAAGGCAGTACAGCACATAAGAAAGACCCAGTTGGAAAACCCCCAGAAAACCCAGCGACAGCCAGCTGGCTGAATCCTGCGGCGG
>JAKJEN010000060.1 GCA_022705405.1 Planctomycetota bacterium
GTTGTATTGTTCCAAGATAGCCGACGGAAAATACTCGGTATGCAGCGCATTTAAAAATCAAAATGGAAATATCCGTTTTCATCGCATTGAACATACTTGGGACGATGGCCGTTGTGTATTCTGCGGCGCAAGCAAAGAAAACTTTGACCGAGGGAAAGACCTCGAAACCCACGCGTATCAGTTTATACATACAGAAAAACCAGAGGATATACTGAATATGAAGTTTGATGTCATTATTGGAAATCCGCCGTATCAGTTAGATGATGGCGGCTTCGGAAGAAGCGCATCGCCGATTTATCACAAATTTGTTCAACAGGCAAAAAAACTTAAACCCCGTTTCTTGACCATGATTATTCCTTCCCGCTGGTTTGCCGGCGGAAAAGGGCTGGATAATTTTCGCAAAGAGATGCTCAATGATACAAGGATTCGCAAAATTGTAGATTTTGAAGATGCCAATGAATGTTTCCCCGGTGTGGATATTGCAGGGGGCGTCTGCTACTTTCTTTGGGAAAGCGATTCCTCTGGCCCATGCGAAATTGTGAACATGCATAATGGGACTGAATCGGTTTCGACAAGAGAACTAAACGAGTTCAGCACCTTTATACGACATGGCCAAGCAATACCTATTGTACGAAAGGTATTGCAAAAAAATGAAAGATTTATGAATGAGCAGGTATCATCATATAAACCTTTTGGGTTAAGAACATTTGTAAAACCGCAAAAAAAAGGAGATATTGTTTTGCGATGGCAAAAAGGAGAAGGTCCCTATGATCGAAAAGATATTTCTGTTGGCATTGAGATGATTGATAAGTGGAAGGTAATTTCCTCACGTTCTGGTCATGAGCATGCTGGTAACCCAGGCAAAGATGGAAAAAGGAGGGTATTTTCTGTGATAGATATTATACCGCCAGGCACAGTCTGCACTGAAACATATCTCGTCATTGGCAGTTATAAGAAGAAAACGCATGCACAGAATTTAGTTGCATATATGAAAACAAAGTTTTTCCGTTTTTTAGTTTCTTTGTTTATGTATTCGCATAGTATTACAAAAGATACATATTCATTTGTTCCTCTTTTAGACATGTCCAGCAAGTGGTCTGATGAAATATTATATAAACGCTACGGTTTGACTAAAGCAGAAATTGCCTTTATAGATTCTAAGATCAAGCCAATGGACAATACAAATGAGTAAAGAGTTTTTCCCACAACGGCCTGCCTCTGTACCGACTATATATGCCTATGAGGATACGAATCCTCAATACAAGGGTTTATTAAAAATCGGCTACACAACAAAAGATGTTCGCCGGCGTGTAGCCGAGCAATATCCAACAGTTCGTCCCGGCAAACCTCCATACAGGATCGTGTTTGAGCAATCCGCTATGCGCTCTGACGGCACGGTTTTTAAGGATCATCAGGTTCATCGTTATTTAAGAAAAAAAGGATATAAAAATCCGGAAGGAGAGTGGTTTTCCTGTACCGTTCAAAATGTAAGAATGGCTGTCCATGCGGTTAAAACCGGTCAGGAAATTGAGGAAGACCGCTCATTTAATTTTACCATGCGTCCGGAGCAGATAGAAGCGGTTCGGAAAACAGCGGCCTATCTAAAAAGTTTCAAAAAAGAAAACCCCGACAAAACGCCTCATTTTCTCTGGAATGCCAAAATGCGTTTCGGCAAGACCTTTGCCGCCTATCAACTGGCCCTGGCAATGAAGTGGCGTAAAGTGCTGGTTTTGACCTTCAAACCCGCTGTGCAAAGCGCATGGCAAGAAGACCTCGTCTCCCATGTCGATTTTAAAGGATGGCAGTTTATCTCTCCGGATGGGCTGTCGTATGAAGAGGCGGACAAAACAAAACCTTTCGTTTGCTTTGGCTCCTTTCAGGATTATCTGGGAAAAAACACAGTCGGGGGAATTAAGGCCAAAAACCAGTGGGTTCATACAACAAATTGGGATTGCGTGATATTGGATGAATACCATTATGGTTCCTGGCGAGAAAAGGCCAAAGATCTGTTTGAAGCCGAGGACAAAAGAGAAGTTGAGTTTGCAGACGGTGTGGGCAGAGACTTTTTTAATGAAGACTTCATGCCGATTACGACCGATGCCTACCTGTATCTTTCCGGCACCCCGTTTCGGGCGATTGCAACCGGAGAGTTTATCGAAGATCAGATTTATAACTGGACCTACTCCGATGAGCAGCGCGCCAAGCGGCAGTGGCGCGGTCCCGATAACCCCTATGCCTCCCTCCCCCGCATGGTCTTGATGACCTATCAGCTGCCCGAGTCGATCCGCCAAATCGCTTTGCAGGGAGAGTATGATGAATTTGATCTGAATGTCTTCTTTTCAGCCGAAGGTTCAGGCGATACGGCAAGGTTCAAATACCAGGACGAGGTTCAAAAATGGCTGGATCTGATCCGGGGTTCTTTTCTGGAAACAGCCGTCGATAATCTGAAAATGGGCGCTCAAAAACCGCCCCTGCCTTTTTCGGATATTCGTTTGTTGAATGTCTTGTCCCATGCCTTTTGGTTTCTGCCGACCGTGGCTTCCTGTTATGCAATGGCCAATCTGTTAAAGCAGAAACAAAATCGATTTTATCAGGATTATACGGTAATAGTCGCCGCCGGCGCCAAAGCCGGCATCGGAGTAAAAGCGTTGCCTCCTGTGTTAGAGGCAATGGAGGATCCGCTCAAGACCAAAACAATTACACTGTCCTGCGGCAAATTGACGACAGGGGTCACCGTTAGGCCGTGGACGGGAATATTTATGCTTCGCAACTCATCCAGTCCTGAGACTTACTTTCAGGCGGCCTTTCGTGTTCAGTCCCCATGGGTAATCCCAAATCCTGACAGCCGGTCGCCGAACAAAGAAGAAATCATGAAGCCGGAATGTTACGTTTTTGACTTTGCGCCGGATCGGGCATTGCGCCAAATTGTAGATTATAGCTGCCGATTAAATTTCGAGGAAACAAATCCCGAACGAAAAGTCGCGGAATTTGTCAAATTTCTTCCGGTACTTGCCTATGACGGCAGTTCGATGAAGCCCGTCGATGCAGCTGGGATTCTGGACTTGGCCGCCAGCGGTACAACCGCTACCCTTCTTGCCAAACGATGGGAAAGTGCATTGCTGGTCAATGTGGACAACGACACCTTGCGCCGTTTAATGAACAATCCCCAGGCCATGCAGGCCCTCATGAACATAGAAGGTTTTCGGAATCTGAATCAGGATATTGAAACGATCATTAATAAATCAGAGTTTATTAAAAAAGTAAAAAAACAAGCGAATGAAAAAGATCTGACTCCAAAGCAAAAAAAGCAGCTGACGGAAGAAGAAAAAAAATATAAGAGTCTTCGAAAACAAATTCAGGATAAATTAATCAAATTCGCCACTCGCATCCCTGTCTTTATGTATCTGACCGATTATCGAGAAAAATGTCTCAGGGATGTGATTACTCAATTAGAACCGGGCTTGTTTAAAAAAGTCACGGGGTTGAACGTCAAGGATTTTGAATTGCTGGTAAGTCTTGGGGTTTTTAATAGTTCGCTGATGAACGACGCGGTTTATAAATTTAAAAGATATGAAGATGCCAGTCTGATCTATACGGGCATAAACAAACATGAAGGCGAAGATATCGGAGGGTGGGATACGGTTATTAGTCATCATGAATTTCAGGAAATCTTTGTAAATAACCCGCAAATTTAGATCCCCAAACCAAAAGAATTCCCGCCAAAATATTTTCACTTTTCCCATTTTCCTTTTTAATTTTCTCCGTGTAAATCCGTGTTAATCCGTGGTTAATACCTTTTTTTTCGTTTCCGTTTTCTTTTTGATTTTTAATTTGAGTTATGGTATAATGCTTGGCTGTTGAAGAAGGTGTTTTTGGGCTATGAAAAAGAAGGACAAAACGAAGGAGACAAAAATGGGCTGCCAAAAGAAGGAATACCCGATCACAAATTCCCAATTAAAACCAGCGGCGTTAAACTCCGTTCTGCCCGATCCGACGGCCTGTCAGCGGCATACAGCGGCCCGTTGCGGCTTGCCGATGGCTAAAAATGGCACAAAAGTGGCTCAAAAGGGCGCGCAGATTGCACAAAATGGCTCACGACGGCTCACAAAAATCTCCCCAAAACCGCATTTTTAGTCCAATTTCAGGCAAAACAATGCTTTTCTGCAGCCAGCCACCCCGATCAGACCCTCCGGCCCGACTAAAGAAGCGATGCCTTGCGAAATCTGGCGGGTTTTTCGTATCGGACGGCCTGATTATTTTTCCATTCCCAAAGACAGGCCGACCCATCCGGCTCAATCCGCAAAAAGTTATTCCGCAGGCCGATCCAGCAGCCGGTGTTGTAATACCAGCCGTTGCAAGCCATGGCGTGATGGGTATGGCCGGTCACAAGGACATCGTACCCCTCCCGCAAATGGTCCTGCCGATAAAGCGCAAGAATGCCCTTTTCGCGCCTCGGATCCCGCGCAGAATTCCTGCAATCAGACAGCCAAACCCCTCTTTGACTGCGATGGTTTTTATCAAGCCAGCTGACGGAATTGTTCCACATCCACAAAAACCCCCTTCCCATACGAAGCAAGGCCTTCTCGCTGAATCCCCCGGCCGACAAAAGCGGAGACCCCTTGCGATCCTCGATCAGCCCGCCCAGAATGACCAATATACGACCCCAGCGCGGCGTCCCGTCCTGATTGAAAGGATCCAGCTCATGCCCATGCATAAATTTATAACGCTTGTTGCCGATGATCCGCTCAAACGGACCGGTCATCCGGTCAAAAAACGGATGGGCCAGCATCCGGGTGCCGATAAGGGCCTCAAAATCCGCATCATGATTGCCGACCACAAACCACGCCTGCATGTTGGCAAATCGATCCAGAAAATCCATCCGCTTGATCAGCACACGGCCGATATTGGCCTGCCAGAACTCAAAAAGATCGCCAAGAATCAGAAGTTCCCCATCCTCCTGTTCCACATAGTCCAGGAACAAAGAGAACTGGGCGGCCTTGTTGTCGGCGGCAAAGTTATCGCGCGGCCCCCCATCGCCCATATGGAGGTCGCTGACCACGAACAAAGTCCTGTTATTTTCTATCTGTTTTACCATAAATCCTCAATCCAATGGAAATCGCCTATTTTACTGCATACGTAAGTTTGATGCCAGCGGGTTTTAAAAAAACCTCCAACCGGGGAAACCTTGCCGCCAAGGCCCAAATATGCTCTAATCGGGCGTATGAACGACGACAAACAGCCCGACCCGATGGCGGTTTTGATTTATGGGGCCGGCGCAGTAGGACTGGGGATTGGCTCCTGCCTGCTGAAGGCCGGCGTGCAAACGGGGTTTCTGGGACGCCTTCAGACGGCCGAGGCACTTCGGCAAAACGGGCTCCGCCGGACCGGAATATTCGGCCGGGCTTCTATCCAGCCATCCGATTTTACCGTTTTTGACAATTCGGATCAGATTCCCGCAAACCGCTTCGACCATGTCCTTGTCTGTACCAAATCCAGCGATTCCAAAGAGGCCGCCGACCAGCTGGCAAACCGCCGACCGATCCTCCGCCCAAACGGAAAAATCATCCTTTTTCAAAACGGCTGGGGTAACGCAGAGATCTTTGCCCGCCGATTTCCGCCGGAAATGATCTATAATGCGCGAGTTATTACCGGTTTTATCCGTCGCCGGCTCAACCATGTCGAAGTGACAGTCCACGCCGACTCGATTCATATCGGTTCTCTTTTTGGACAGCCGAACCAGCCCCTTGAGGAACTTTGCCAAAAGATCGCGGCGGGCGGGATTCCCTGCCAAACCACAACTGAGATTGGAAAGGATCTGTGGGCCAAGATGCTGTATAATTGTGCCCTGAATCCGCTGGGAGCGATTCTGGATGTACCGTATGGAACTTTGGCCAGATATCCTTCAACACGGGAGATTATGAATCATCTGATTGACGAAACGTTTGAGGTAATGACGGCAAGCGGCTTTTCCGCCCATCAGAATACGGCTGAAGAGTTCAGGCAGGTTTTTTATGACCGGCTGGTACCGGCCACAGCAGACCATCGTTCCTCCACTTTGCAGGATCTGAAAGCAGGCAGGAAAACAGAGATCCAAGCCCTGACCGGAGCGGTTTTACAGTTGGGCAAACAACACGGGAAAACTGTTCCGTACAGCCGGTTTCTGTATCAATTGATTCAGTTCATCGAATCACAGAGAAAACCGGATTGAACTGGCAATCAGTCGAGGCGCACCCCTCGTTGATAAAGCCAGTCCTTCAGGTCGCTCAGTTCGGTGTCGAAGATCTCCTTGTCATAAATCTCTTCCAACTGCAAAATGCGTTTGGCCAGTTCGGGTTGCTGACGAACCAGTTCGTTTACCCGTTTTTCAAACTCGTCGCTGAGGCCGCGGAGATCTTCACAGGCCAGCCGCAGATCGAGCAGACCGCAGACACACCGGATGGCCGCTTCGACGCATTTGGGGTTGTATCCCTGCAGATAAGCGGGCACCTCGGCGACCAGTGAAATCATTTCAATATTGGCTTTGGAGGCCCGGGTGGTTAGATACGTAATAAAACTGGCCGGGCCTTCGTACCCGCTGAATCGAATTCCCATCCGTTCGAGTTTGGTTCGCAGCGCTGCATGGGACATGGAGACGGTAAATCGCGGTTCGCGGCTGTGGGGCGTAAGCCCGGCGACACTGCCGACAAAAAGGATCTGTTTGACATCAAAACGCTGGCACAGATGAAAGATGCAATCCCCAAAACAGGACCAGTGCATATTTGGTTCTTTGCCAGAAAACAGGATCAGATTGTGCTCAGGATCTGCAAAGAAGGTATTGGAGGGCAATTCAAATTCCTCGATCAGCCCCTCTTTGATTTTGACAAAAGGGCGAAAAATATTAGCCACTTCCATAGAACCGGGCAAATGATAGAGATAAAACGGCTCCGGATCAATCGAGGCAAAAGGTACAGCCCCCAGATTAACCCGCAGATAATCAATCAAACCTGTGGAGATTTCGCCTCCGTCCATCCAACCGGTAAACCCCATAACAAGCGAAGGAGCTGTCAGATCGGGATTATGATATATCCGCAATCGTTCGATAGTCATCTGCGATTTTCTCCTGTTCTTTACCGTATTATAACACAAGGAATTAGAAAGGGCAACTGTTTATCCGCTGATCCGACCGCTTTGATTATGGAACTTTATAATTAAATTTCATGACCTTGAACGATTTGGACAAAATATGTTTTTCCTGCCGTTTTATCTGGACCCCGCCATTTCAAGAATGAAAAAGCCCTTTAATTAGCTTTTTGAATCGTCATAAGATAACGGCTCAGGAAATCTCGAATCGAATCAAAGGCAAATTTCTCCAGTTCGATCTGTTCGGGCCTGAGAAATAACACCTCTTTGACATCATCTGCCGGACGAGCCAGAGAGAGGTCTTTGGTCTTGCAGATAAAAGCCAGATCCTCCGTAGCATAGCGCACTCCTTTATAAAGATACTTATTCGGCGCCGAACCAAAGTACTCCATTGACTCTATTTCCAAACCAAGTTCTTCCCGGATCTCCCGCCGCAGGGCCTGTTCGGCCGACTCGCCCGGATCGATAAAGCCGCCCGGCATATCGAGCATGCCTTCTTTGGGCTTTTGTCCTCGTACCGTTACCAGCAGGCGACCCTGTGAATCAAAAATGAGACCTGCCACGGCTGCGGCCACATTCAGATAGAATACCAGCCCGCAATCCGGGCAATAAAAGGCGTTTTTCCCCTGCGGCCTGAGGGCCTTTGCGCTGCACAGCGGACAGTACATAAAAACATTGCGATTCTCGTACGAAATCATCCATTCCATAGAGGTTTTTCCTAATTTCCGCTTGTTTTTCCCGTCATCTGATACTCAGCCATTTTTCGGGGAGGCAATTTTAATCCTCTCTGCAGAAATTGCAGAGCCCTTTCAAGAACCGGATCTGCTGAACGGAACTGATCTTCTCTGCCCTGAACCAATAGATCCGGCTTAAGACCTTCGCCTTCAAAGCACGTCCCATCCGGACGCAGGTCCTTCCATGACGGCAGCCACACCGTCACACCATTAGCCAGCGGATACGGTTTGGAATTCCCGGAGGAACCGTAGGAACGCTGCCCCATAAGCTTGCAGTTGGGCGTCTGCTTCATCATCAGCAAAAACGATTCGCAGGAACTCATATTTTCCTGCCCCATCAGGACCACCACCTGTCCCCTGTATACCGGCATCCGGGAATCAGGTTTGAGGACACGTTCCTGAACAGCACTCCATTTGTCCGGGCTGCCGGAAAGTTTGGTCATATGCTTGGCATAGACCACTTCTTTTTCCGTAAAGCAACCGGCAATTTGCCCGGCAAATGGTTCCGAACCCCCGGAATTGGGGCGTACATCCAGAATCAGGGCCGGACAATCCATTAATTGTTTCAAACCCTCCAGGGCAGGCTTTAAGACCCTTTCTTCATCGCGTTTCCAACTGGCGATTAGAAGATAACCGATTCGGCCGAAGCGGCCCAGATATACATCCGGACTTAATTCTTTCCCTTCCGGGATGTTTTGTTTCAGCCAGGACAGGTTATAATTGCTGCTGCAGGTTCGCTTAAAGCCGCCGAAACCCTGGTCCTCAATTTTCACCCAGAGATGCATATCCCGCGCATGGGCCAGCATCTCGGCAGCCGCTTCGGCAAAGGCCTCCCGGCTTGGGGCTTTTTCCATTCGGCTTCTGTATTGTTCAAAAAGGGCATCCCAATTCAGGCCCAGCCGGTCGCGATGGGAATAGTTTTGATCAATCAAACGCCGAAGCTGCTGTACAGATACGGTATGCTGATTCGGATCATTCGGGGAAGATGTACTTTTCTTCAACGCTATCCATTTTTCACTGTTTTCCCCGGCCCCCGTAATTTCTGCCAGTCCGGCCCGGGCATAGACTCGGGTATTTGCATTCTGATCTTCCAGCAGAGTTTCCAAGAGGGGAATCGAATTGGGATCGGCGATTTGTGCCAACGAGCGGCTACATACCCACCGCTGCCTGCCTCCGCAGGGATTTTTACGTAATACTTGCTCAAGAGGTTTTGCGGCCGACGGCAGGCGGATGATTCCCAGCCAGGCCGCCGCGGCGACGGCCTGCTCACAATTTGAATCCTGTATTTGTCGGATCCATCCTTCGGCGATTTGCTTTTTGTTTTCCTGCGAAGCCCCATCGTACTCCGCCGGCAGTTGAAACAGACTGTCGAAAAACGCATCATAATTCTTCAGTTCTTTCTGCGTCTGAGAATCCAGCAAATGCACATTTTTCCAGGATGGCGACTGTCCCAGTACAGCGGAGCAAAAAAAGGCAGGAAAAAACAAAATGAACACACCCCTCCGAGATTGATTTTTGCTTTTCATACAGATCCTCCTTACAGCCCGAAACCGGCGATTTCGGCCCCGCACTTGGGACAGGTCCCATCCTCAATGACATTACTCTTGACTGTATAACCAACCCGGTCGATCAGCAGTGTTCCACAACTATAACAATAAGTTGATTCAGCTCGCACTCCCGGAAGATTGCCGATATAAATATAGCGAAGTCCCGCTTCCTTCCCGATCTCATAGGCCTCTTCAAGACTTTTTTGTGAGGTCGGCCGGCGATCCTCCATTTTATATTGCGGGTAAAAACGGCTGATATGCCAGGGTACATCGACAGAGGCCTCGTGGGCGATAAATTCGGCAATGGACTTCAGTTCAGCAGGCGAATCATTTTTACCGGGGACAATCAGTGTGGTAATCTCCATCCAGATATCGGTTTTTTGAGCGATTGTCCGTATGGTCTCTTTGACCGGTTCAAATCGTCCCTTGCAAAGATCGCGATAAAAATTTTCTGTAAAGGCCTTCAGATCAATATTGATCCCATCCAGCCACGGCCGTACAAAATCGATGGCCTCAGGACTCATAAAGCCGTTGCTGACAAACACATTGGCCAGCCCCATCTGTTTAGCCAGAACAGCTGTATCGGCACACAATTCCATGAACACTGTCGGCTCGGTATAGGTATAGGCCACGCTGGCACATTTGGTCTGCACAGCCGATTCGACAATCGCCCTGGGAGTATAATAAGAACCTTCGATCACATCCTCTTGGGGAATTTGGCTGATCTGCCAGTTCTGGCAGAAAACACACTGAAAATTGCAGCCCGGCGCGGCAATGGAAAAACTTTTGGAACCTGGCTGGAAATGAAAAAGCGGCTTTTTTTCAATCGGATCCGGGTTGGCGGCACAAAGTCTGTCATAATTGAGCGAAACCAAAACACCGCCGATGTTTTTTCGCACACGGCATCGTCCTGTTTGCCCTTTTGCTATGCGGCATCTCCAAGCGCAAAGTTTACACTGGACCGTCTCAGAAGAAACCGAGTCCCACAAGACCGCCCGTTTGTATTGCTCTTCGCGCTCAATCATCCGAATCTCCCCCGACTATACAGTACCTCATGGGAGATATTGTAAATCCACAACGCAGCGATGTAAAGCCCTATTCTTCTTTCGGGACCGCTTTGTTTTTTATTTCATCCGCTATCCGGGCAAGAATCTTGATTGGATGGATTGTTTTTTTACCGGTCAGATACTCGATTTGCATGGCGCAGGCGGCACATTCGGTCAGAAGCAGATCCGGATTGATCTGTTCGATCTTTTTTTTCAGTATGCCGCCGATGGCCTCGGTCAGTTGCCGATTTTTGGCCTGCATTCCGGTCGTGCCAGCCAGACCGCAGCAGCCGCCGTTGAGATCGGTCACCTCAAGTCCCAGCCGCCGAAATAAATTAATTGTGTTCGATTCTTTTCGCAGCGCTTGCAGATGGCAGGGAGCATGATAGGCAACTTTGCCCTTGAATTCTTGGGGTATTTGTTTTAACGGCTCGAAAACCTTTGATTGTGTTATGTGATCCAGATACTCCATCAGTTCAAATGTATTATCTGCCGCAATCCGCGCCTCTTCTGAATCGATCAGATATTTCATTTCTTCCTTTAGACACAGCGCAGCGCTGGGCTCTGAACAGATGATTTTATATCCCTGCCTGACCAGCGGGATAAACTGCCGCAGATTATACTTCAAATCCGTTTGGGCTGTTTTGATATTGCCGTAAACATAAGCAGGCAGCGGCGCCGGCCGTTGTTTGGGCACGATCGCCCGAATCCCCATTTTTTCAAGCGCTCGGATCACTGCAAAGCCCAACTCGTGATCATTCCAATTGGCATAGCTGTCCACGAAGTAAGCAACCTTATCGATTGGATCAATCGGCGTCTGTGCTGCGGAATATCGTTGTGCCTTGCGAATAAAACTGCCCCTCTGGAAATTCGGAAACTGCCGGCGGCGATCAAAACCCATTGTCTTTTCCATCAGCCATCGAGTTATCGGCAACGACAGAATCCAGTTGCTCAGCGGCGCAGAACTGCTGGCCAAAATGCTCAGAAGGCGGTTGTGCGAAAGGGCCAGTTCGGTCGCGGAAAACCCAGTTTGACGGGCGATCTGCGCGCGGGCTTCGATAATCAATTTGGAAATATCCACGCCCGCCGGGCATTGCACTGCGCACATTTTGCAGTTCACACAAAGGGATAAAATCTTACGCAACTGGCGCCGGTCGAATTCTTCAACTTCCCGCAATCCGCTTCGGATAATCCGTAAAAGATTGGCTTTGGCACGGCTGGAAGCCAGTTCCTCATTCATCGCTCGAAAGACCGGGCACATGCGGGAACCTTCAGTTCGAGCCAGACATACGCCGCATCCATTGCATTGCTCGGCCTCGAAGCGGAACTCCTGCGGTCCCAGAAGCAGCGCCGACTGTTCCGGCGGAAGCCATGATCCTGGAATGCGCAGATTCTTTTCCATCACATCCGGATCATCATTGAGGATCTTGCCCGGATTCAGGATGCCCTCTGGGTCAAAAATACGTTTGATACCCTTGAGCAATTCGTAGTATTCGTCTCCATATTGGCGCCGAATAAACGCAGCTCGTATCAACCCGTCGGCATGTTCTCCGCTGATGGAACCGCCCAGCGACCAGGCCAGTTCAAAGACTTCTTGAGCGATGGCCTTCATTTGTGCAATCCCCGCATCGCCGGACAAATCAATATACGGCCGGATGTGCAGTTCGCCGTCTCCGGCATGGCCGTAGAAAGCCATTGGAATATTATATTTTTTTCCGATCCTTTCCAGACTTTCGATATACACATCCAGGCGGGCCGGATCAACCGACACGTCCTCAATAAACGGAATTGGATGAGCCGGCCCCTTTTCACGATTCAAAAGCGGAACGGCGTCCTTTCGTGCCTTCCAAAGCCGCTGCTGACGACGGAGGTCGAAGACATCTTCAGATCGAACGGCTAAATCAGCAACCGCCATCCGAACCGAACCCAACTTATCCCGGACCTGAGACCAACTATCGCCGGTCATCTCCACCAACAGTGCAGCAACACAGGATTCCGGCAGCACATCCCTGTACCTTGGATAGGCCTGCCTGGCCATTTTCATCAGGGTTTGATCCATCAGATCACAGGCATCCGGTCCGCAGCGGACAATCAGCGGCACCGCCCGACCCAGGGCAGCAAACGATTCAAACTCCAATTGGATCAGCGCCTTGAACCTTGGAATCTCTACTGTGCGCAGGGTAATCTCAGTAAAAATCGCCAGGGTTCCCTCAGACCCTGCCATCAGCCGCGCCAAATCTGCTGATCCGTCGCGCACAATTGACTGGATGGTATAGCCGCTTCGGTTTCTGTCTGTTTCGGGTTGGGCCGCTTCAATGATTGCCTCTTTAGAAGAAAGCAATTGGATGCACTGACGGGCCAGCGCAGACTCTGCGCGAGTGTCTCCTTCCATCGGCTTAACGGAATTGACCAACTCAGCCGCCGTTCCGTCAGCCAGTACGACGCGCACACGCTCCACGAATCGGTCCATGTGCCCATAGACAAGAGAATGAGCCCCGGTAGCATTGTTAGCCAGGCAACCCCCGACAACTGCGCGATTGGAACTGGAAGGATCCGGTCCGATCATTTTATTGTATTGGGCGAGATGAATATTGAGATCATCCAGCACAACTCCGGGCTGGACAGTAACTCGGGAACCATCCGAGGCCGTTTCGAGAATACGGTCCATATAGCGTCGAACATCTATAACAATTCCGTTGGTCAAAGATTCTCCCGCTACACCGCTGCCGGCTCCCCGTGCGGCTACGGAAAGTCCGTTATCGCGGGCATAGCGAACAACGGTCTGGATGTCTTCTTCATCCCGTACGGCCGCTACACATTGAGGAAAAATCTGGTAGATACTCGCATCGGTGCTGAAGGCAACTCGATTGAATATGTCCACATGGACATCTCCTTTAATCTGCCCAGCCAGATCTACTCCGATTTGTTCCGGTTTTTTCTGCAACTCATACTCTCCCAATTTTTTTATAAAGAGCCGTATTATATATAGCATTGGTCAATTTACCAGTACGTTAAATATCGTTTCATCTGATGCATTGTTCGATTTCTTCGCTCTATCTTTACAGGTCCGTTAATATAGGTAAATAAAAAAATTTATATAGATATAGATGTGTTGTGTCTGTTTCTTTTGTAAAACAAATAAGTGGTTTTTGCACATGCTGTAGGAAATTTATTCCTGTTTTTTGTTTTTATTAAGATTAAATAGCTTATTACAAATTATCCTCTAAATGATATATCTCATTACTATTTAATGTCTTATGTTATTTTCAAAAAAATATTTCTAAGAATTGGCATATGGATTGCTCTTAAAATTAGGAAACTATACTTTAATTGGAGACAATATTTTATGAGTCAGGCAGTAGGCATCGCAAACTTTGCAATTTCAATCGATACTGCGCTAAAAAACACACCTGTTGAAACCCAAAGGAAGGACACCAATGGACCAACCAAGTCAGAGGACCCTTTGAGTGGTCTCGATAACTCTGCTGATACTTCTCCTTTAACACAATCGCCTGAAAAACCTTTTGCTCAAATTCTTGAAAAGAAATTGGATAAAAAAGAAAGTAATGTCCATAAAAAAAATTCACAACCAGAAACGAACCAAGATTTGGCTATTCAAGGTATTTCATTGTCAGAACAGTCTATAAAGACCCTTAACATTAATCTGATTAAAAACTTTGAAAAGCCGCTATCTCAAAAACTAAAAACATCAAAGATTATTTTACCAGAAAAACAAATGGGTAATCCCCGCCGGGTCAATCTTCCTTCTGCTGCTATGATGGGCAACGCAAAAACAGAAAGAATACTTTATAAACAGAGTCTAAAAGTTGGAAAAGATACAACCGGTCCGATGGACGCTACAAAAGAAACCTCTGCTAAAACAAAAACTTCTAAAAATATTAGTTCTCCGGTCTTAGTTCCAAAACCATCATCTGAAGGCAAAGCAGAACTGGATCATTTTTCACACATTTTAAGGCCTAAGAGTTATGATGGCACAGATGGCGGCAAGAATTTAGAATCGGATACAAAACAAACTGCGTTATCTGCCAGCCGCCAATTTCTGCCAGAAAATCAAACCCAAGCAAAACCGACGGCAATCTCCATAGCCAGCTCTGTTAAATCAAGCCAGCATGAATCGACCGTCAAAGCAAGTGTGACTGCCAAGCAGGATGACTCATCATACCATTCGCCCGACTCTGAATTGAATGTCAAAGAGAGAAAACCGGTTTCCGTTTTGAAGAAACAGGCAATTTCAGAGCAACCCACTCAAAAAGTGGCCTATAGCTCCGTAGAAACGCCGCATGAGATCTTTCGGCCGGTAACTTCAATTGAAGCAAGTTCACCCCAAGCCAGACCCCAGTCCCCTACAGTTGCCATTAATCCAGCAGATTCATCGGTTTCACGAATCACTTTTGACCCATCAACCCCCTTGTCTGCAGCCCAACAAGTTCTCCGGGGCATTCAAAATTCAGCCGACAGCGATATGCAGA
>JAKJEN010000061.1:0-282 GCA_022705405.1 Planctomycetota bacterium
GGCGAAACATCAACATTGTATGCAGCCAGGGCGACCATGCCCTCGGCGGCGTGGATTTTGATCAGAAGATCCTCGAGGTATTTGAGCAGGTTTACCGGGAACAAACCGGACACGATCTGATTCATAATGAACAGGAACGGGCCAAATATGAAGATGAGGCGGAGGATCTGAAAAAGACGCTCTCTCGCCGCAATACCGCCAAAAAACTGCTCTACGGTCCGGCCGGCAGCGCCCGGGTGGAAATTACACGGGAAGAATTTGAAAAACTGATTGAGCCGCTGG
>JAKJEN010000061.1:292-14532 GCA_022705405.1 Planctomycetota bacterium
GATTGACGTCAGTCTTCAGGAAGCCGGCTGCACCCCCAAAGAGATCAACCAGGTCCTGCTGGTCGGCGGAAGCACCCGAATCCCCATCATCCAGAGGCGGCTGACGGAAAAATTCGGAACTCCTCCGCTGGTGGCGGTCAATGTGGATGAATGCGTAGCGCTGGGGGCGGCCATTCATGCAGGGCTTTGCCAATTACGGGATCATCCCGATCAGGTGGAACCGGGCATCGCCGCAGGGCTTAAAGACATCAAGCTCAAGGATGTCTGCAACCACAGTTATGGAACCCTTTGCGCTCCAATCGACGAGGCCACCGGCAAGCATGTCATCCGCAACAGTATTCTGCTGAAAAAGAATACTCCGCTGCCCTGCCAGGCCACACAAACCTTTTACACTATGTCTGACGGGCAGACCGAACTGCAGGTGACCATCACACAGGGAGAAGATGAAGACCCGGACTTTGTCAATCGAATCGCCACAGAAGTGTTCGATCTGCCTCCGGATCGGCCTGCCAACCGCCCAATTCAGGTCTGCTACAGTTACGACCTCAATCAGCGGATGCACTGTACATTTGCCGATGAGGAATCAGGGCGGCGGCTGGAGGTGGACCTGGCGCTGAATGAAAGCGGCCAGTCAACCTCGAAGACAGTCCAGCAGGACGACTGCGAGGTTGAAAAATATCAGGTGCGCTGACCATGACCGCCGAAGGGATCAGCATTTTGCTGGGGATTTTGACCTTTGTGACGGTTTTGGTGGCCGTCGGCCCCGACCCTTTGCGCCATCTGCTGTCCCGGTTCATTCCTTCGCTGGACCCGCAGCATCTGAGTTGCCGGATTCTTCAGTTTGAACAGGAAACTGAAAGCGGATATTCTGATCTGCTCAAAATCCAGATGCAGGGGCAAATCCGCGCTGCGCAGGAACGCTGTGACACGGATCTTTTAATCCAACTGATGGATGTGACCGACAGTGCCCATTCCCCCAAGCCGGTGCTTTGCAGGCGGCAGGAATGGACAACCGAAGACAGTCCCGCCAATGAATACAGGATTCATAACGGAGTTTTGCCGGCCCGGGTCTCAATTCTAACCGACTGGGTCACGGTGATGGAACTGAATGTCAGCGAACTGGTGTTTCCTCGCCGGGGTCCCTGTACGCTCGAATGTACGCTTTCCGTTATCGAAAAATCCGGCGGACGCACTCTGGCAGCCGCAAAGGGACGCATAGGCGTCATCTCCGGACATCGCGGCTACGAGGAAATTCAGCAGCAGCGGCACACCAAACAGACCGCCACACTGCAGTTGGCCCTTTGCATTTGGCATCTGACCGGACGGGATCCGGCCGGTCGGGAGATCCTTCAGCAGTGGATCCATGGGCAAACGCCCGCCGTGGAACAGATACCGGAACTTGACGGCAGCCGACAAGACCAGTGGATTGAAGAAGCCAGCGACAGTTTGCTCGGATGGGCCGATCCGGCTGATCGATATACGGCCGTCGAACTGTGTCTGAAAATCGCCGCCGCAGGAGCCAATATCCAAAAACCGCTGATCGAGCGGCTGCAGGAGATCGCCGACAAACTGGAAATCCCCAAAGACCGATTCCATGCCCTCAGCCAGAAATATCTGACAGGCCGAGTCGGTCAGATGGAAAATCCGATGGTTCTGCTGGGCCTGTCGGAGGAGATGTCGGACGAGCAGATCCTGTCAAAACTGACTGACGAGTACCGCAAATGGAATGCCCGAGTCACCCACCCGGATTCGCAGGTGCGCCAGCAGGCCGACCAGATGCTGAACCTAATCGCTCAGCTTCGCAGCCGGCACGCCCGCCGCGTCTGATGGGGACTCGCCAGAACAGGGCTGATCCTCATTCCTCATTTCGTAAAGAGTGTCTTTCAGAAAGCATCCCATCTCATATTTGCCACAGCGCAGCGTCCAGTCGGGATTAAAAAGCATTGGGTACCAGTCATAACTGGCCGCCCAGCAGACGCTGCTGATCTGCCGCTGTTCGACCCAGTCCATCAGCGGCCGGGCGTAGTTGTCAATTGTGGCCGCCTCGATATGCCTGTGACGGAAGTTTCGGCTGAATCCCCATTCGCTCATAAATACCGGCCAGGCCTTCAGGCAGCGGTCGATATGATTTCGATACCAGTCTGCATTCGTATTGAGCCAATGGTTCGGATACATATGCGAAACCATGGCAAAGTTGTTGCCGCCAATCGGATCATAAATCGGATGATCGGCCGCATTGCCGATGATCTGTGAATAACTGGGCCCGCCGATCAGCAGCAGGGTCTTGGGGGCAAATCGCCGGATGATATCCACCCAGACCTGCATGTCTTTACGAACGCTCAGCCAGCATTCCTCATCGGCGCCGACTTGATTGATCGGCTCGTTGAACAGCTCGTAAATTACATGGCTCTCGCCGGCAAATTTCGGAGCCATATACTCCCAGAACCGGCAGGTCGTTTCAAGATGATCAAAGGTATTTCCGATATAGTGCCAGTCCACAATGGCATAAACGCCTTTGGCGGCGCAGTGATCGACCACCGGCCGAAGCAGTTTTTCATAAAAGTCGTCGCGCCCGGGTACAAACGTCCAGGGACTTTTGTAATCTCCCTCATCCGACGGATAGATCGGAATGCGAATCACACGAGGATACCATCCGGGAGAATTGCCCTGCGGATCCCTGGTGTTGGTGATCCGATCGATCATCCGAATGGCGCCGCCGAACATTTTTTCTGTACCCCCTACGTCAATCATCGAGATCCCGCGCAGCACCACAACGTTGCCCTGCGGGTCCTTGAGGACATTGCCGCTTGCATGAAGCCAGGGGGTCGCAGCCGGCAGTCGCTCCGGCAGGCACAAAAAACCGAATGTCAGGAATACAAAAGACCGGAACACAGAACCCGGCGTATGACTCCCTGTTTGCATCAGAAATCTCCCTAAATTGAACGAGTGCATATTGCTGAAGCGTATTGTATTGATTTTTGCTTACCGGTCAACTTTATCTTGGGATTGGCGCACTCCGACGGACTGCTTACCCCATGATCGCCTTAACATTGATGGTTTTGCCCGGCGGAAAGATCGGCAGCGTTTGGCCCCGGATGGGTTTTCCGTCTGCTGTAATGCTTTCAATGCCCTTCATAACCCCTTTGGGATTTTGGACTTCGATCTCATAGCGGCAGCCGCGAAACCGGCGGGTGACCGTAAATTTCTTCCACTGAGGCGGAATACATGGATCTATACACAAACCATCCAAAGTCGGCCGAATCCCCAAAATGTATTGGGTCATGGCGGTAAAGGTCCAAGAGGCCGTGCCGGTCAGCCATGAATTTTTGGCCTCTCCCGGCGACGGGGCATCTTTTCCGGAAATCGTCTGAGCAAAACAATAGGGTTCACAGCGATAGACGTCCGGTTTTTTGTCGTCGGCTGCCGGAAAGATGCGGCTGTATAGATCCCAGGCCTTGTCTCCGCGCCCAAGCAGGGTCTCGGCGATAATGATCCAACTGTTATTATGGCAGAAGACGCTGGCATTTTCTTTATAGCCGGGCGGATAAGAAGTAATTTCGCCCAAATAATCGCAATAGGTTGTATAAGCCGGATGCAGCAGCGCCATCCCGTTCTGGTTGCCCAGATATTTCCAGGCATTGTCCAGCGCCATCGCAGCTCGGCCGTCTTTTAAACCAAGACCCGCCATCGCGCCCCAGCCCTGTGTTTCGATAAAAATCCTTCCCTCATCGCAGACCGAGGAGCCCACCGGCCGGGAAAAATTATCGAAAGCCCGTATGAACCACCCCCCATCCCAGCCGTGCTCCAAGACGGCCGCCTTCATTTTTTTGATCTGCCTGTCATACTTGTCCGCCGCAGCCGTATCCCCTCGCCGCCGAAGCAGGGCGGCCAGTTCGCCGACACTGTAGATAAACAATTGTCCCACCATCACTGATTCTGCCTGTCCGCCCTCAATGTCTCCGGCCAATTGGAAACTTTCGCCAGGGGTTTGACTAAAACAGTTGAGGTTCAGACAGTCGTTCCAGTCGGCATGTCCAATCAGCGGCAATCCATGGGGGCCTCGATCTTTCCACACACGCCGGGCGGATTGATGAAGATGATCCAACAGGGTCGTGGTTGAGCCGCTGTCTTCTCGGTCGGCGTATCCGACTGCAGCGGTCAGAATGGACTCATCGCCGGTTTCTTTGATGTAGGCCGCCGCTGCAACGATCAGCCAAAGCGGGTCGTCGCTGAAACCCGTCCCGATTTCGTGATTGCCCTTTCGAGTCAGCGGTTGATACTGATGGTAGCAGGAGCCGTCGGCATTTTGGGTCGAAGCCAAATCCAGGATGCGCTGACGTCCGCGATCGCCGACAATATGCACGGCCCCGAGCAGATCTTGATTGGAATCCCGAAAACCCAATCCGCGACCAATGCCCGATTCGAACGAACTGGCCGAGCGGGACACATTAAAAGTCACCATGCACTGGTACTGGTTCCAGGTATTGACCATTCGCCGCACGGTCGGGTTGTCGATATCCACTTGAAGTCCCCCCAGCGTCCGCCCCCAGTACTGTTTGAGGTCGCTGAGTTTATCCTGTATCTGTCTGTCGGTTTTGAGCTGATCAAGAACCGACTGAGAAGGGGCTTTTCGGATGACATTCGGAGCGATAAACTTGCGGTCCTGCGGATTTTCGGCATATCCAAGTACAAAGTGCAAGAGCTCGCAGCGGCCCGGATTGAGGGTCAGGCGAACCTGATGAGAACCGATCGGCGCCCAGCCGTGAGCTATGCTGTCAAAGGCCCGCCGCGCCTGTACGGCCTCCGGGCTCCCGTAATCATTGAGATTTCCCAAAAACGCATCCCGGCTGGTATCAAAACCGACAATCGGCCGACTGCACCAGAAATAGGCATAATGATTGCGCCGCTCGCGGTATTCGGTTTTATGATAAATGGCGCTGCCTTCGACCTCGACCTCGCCGATGTTCCAGTTGCGCTGAAAATTGGTCGAATCATCCAGCGCATTCCACAGGCAGAACTCGATATAACTGAACAGATCCACGGTTTTAACGACCCCGCTCCGATTGGTCGCCTTCACGGCCCAGATTTCTGCGTCGATATCGGTCGGCACAAAATACGCAGTTTCCACTTCCAGATCCTTCAGTCGACCGGTAATCACGCTATAGCCCAGGCCATGGCGGCACTGATAATAATCCAGTTTCTGTTTGACGGGTCGATATCCCGGATTCCAGACCGTATCTCCGTCACAAACATAAAGATAGCGGCCGGGCACATCGCGCGGCGGCATGTTGTAAAAATATCGCGAAATCCGACGCAGCCGGGCGTCCCGATAAAAACTGTATCCGCCCGCTGTATTGGAAATGATGCCCAAGTAGTCCTGAAAACCCAGATAATTGATCCAGGGCAACGGGGTATCCGGCCGGGTAATAACATACTCCCTGGCCGCCTCGTCGAAATAACCGTATTTTGAAGTCGTCATATCCAACCCTGCTTTTTGCCGAATCTCCGCTCAAAGAAACATTCGACATTATACAGGACATACCCCTGATAAGAAAGTCGATCTCCGTCTTTTAAACTTTGTAAAAACAACACGGGGCCTGCCCCATCGGCAAGCCCCGTGAAAGATAAGCCCTGTCATACGGCTGTCACGGGCTTGAATTGCCGACTATGGATAAAACCCGTCGGCCAGCCAGTTTTGTGCCAGCGCCGCAAAATCCGCGATATCCACTCGGCAGTACGACGTACCGGTGTTATCCACGTTCAGATTGCTGCCGATAAAGTCCAGATATATGCAACCGGACTTGCCGGTCACATCATAATATTCCTGGGCGATTGTTTGCGGAGTCAGGGCATAGTTGTACACCCGCAGGTTGTCAATCAGTCCGTCGAAATAGCGCGTCGGGCCGGACCCGCCGGGGTTGGCGGCGCCAATCAGCATGTTGTTCTCCCACGCCGAAAACCGGTCGGCGACGATATCGCCGGTAGCGATCAGACTGCCGTCAACATACACATGAATCTGCCGGCTCTGTCCTGCAAGAACCGGCCAGACGACCGCCAGCAGGTGCCACTGCCCATCTCCGGCCATATTGAAATTTTCGACCCAGGTCGGTCTCCAGGCGACCCACGCAGACTGGGCTGTGTTCCCAATGATAAAGGTTCTGGTGTCTGTGTACTCAGATGCGGCATTGGAACCGATTCCGAATTCAAACTGAGTGGACGGCCATCCGGCATTGATGCTCGACAAAATCGAGGCAAACCGGCTGGAACCCTCCGCCGTAGGGATTGAATTCAGTTTGATCCAGCACAAAACAGAGCCGCAATCCAGTCCTCCGCCGATGCCGTCGGCATCGGTTAGAGCGGCTTTTGGGTAGGCCGCCGCGCCCAGATCCACATACTGATCGATTCCGTTAAGGGACAATGAATACGAACCCTCGACGCTGTCGGTCGAAAAAACAGGACTGTTTATTCCGGTCCCGGGATGGAGATCGCCGCTGACATTGCTGCCCGTATCCGCAAAGTTATTCTCAAACTTATATTCGGCTACTTTGCGTTCCACCACGCAGGTCACAACATTCGAATAGACATCCGGAAAATCGCCGCCGCCCGAAGCCGTAGCCGCATTGGATACTCGGCAGTAAAAATACCTTTGGTAGGCCGACGAAGCATTGGAAATCTTCATAGAAGCGGTGTCTCCGCCGCTGGCCACGCCGATCTTGGGATCCGCTCCGCCCTCATCGACCGGATCTATCGTACCGTCGATAGAGGAAAACCACTGATAGCTTGCCTCGGTAGCGCTGCTGACGGCAATCGTAAAAGCCGGATCAGCCGTCTGCCCCAGCGGAATCCGAATACTGGCCGGTTGCATGGTAATTATCGGCAGTGTGCTGAGGGTATTGAAGTACCAGACAGCGCCGATGATATTATTGGGATCGATCTTATCGAGGGTACTGACGCCTTCAGTTAACGACTGCTCATTGCCCTCTATGGCCTCGACCACCGCCCAGCCGAAAGTGCTGTTGATCGGCAGAATCACAGGACCAAACTGAGAATTTGGATCCGTAAGCCCCGGATCCTGGCCGGTGCGGCCGAGGTAGTACAGATTCGGATCTGACTCGGTTCCCTTGTTCATAAAGACATATTGATCTACAATGAGAGGATTGACTTCATACTTATCATTCGGATCGGCCCCGGCCTTCCAGCGAAGGATGGCTTTTACAAAATCCGGATTCGCGTCAAATTCCTGATCGACTGCGGGATTGTAGGGTCCGTATTCATCGATAAGTCCTTCCGGGTAAATCCAGATATTATCCACATAAACCGTGAAAGGGCCATCTCCTGTAGAAAAGGCAATGCCTACGTTGTAGTAGCCGCCGTCATCGTTCGGTGCATCTAATACAGATTGGAACGATGCCTTCAACGGTTCAAGCGGAATTGCCCATCGGTGCGGAAGGCCATCGAGATATTCGGCCGGAACAGGTACCCACCCGCCTTTGTCCCAATTCGGACCAACGGAGGCGCCGTTGTTGGTATAATGTCCGATTTCCACCCAGCCCCCGGGGACAGTTTCAAACGTCACATCAAACGCAAGGACTGCGCCGTCGTTGGCGAATAACGGATATACGAGACCATATTTATCTTCCCGCTCATTAATGGGATAGGCCAGTGCAGGGCCCCATCCGCCTGTGCTGGAGGTGCATTTTAAAGAGAAAGCTCCCCGCGTTACAGTCTTTCCGGGAACCGTGACATCGTCTATCTCAAGGCCATCGCCATACCACAGATCATACCGATTGGGACTGCTTTGGCCGCTTTCGAAGTTGCCGATCAGCAGAGGATCCAGCGCAAAACTGTTGGAAACCAGCACAACTCCAAGACAAAACAAACACCATACTTTTTTCATCTGACTCTCCTTTCCGATTGTTATAAAACAGGATTAACGGTCTGAATCAAATTTTATTTGTTTACCTCTCAAAGGATTTTCGCCTACTCTCAGGGTTTGCCCGATTCATACAATGCCTGTATTTCCGCATCAGACAAGATACGATTGAAAATCATCACTTCGTCAATAAGCCCATGAAATCGGTATTTAGGCTGCTCCCAGGACTCCATTCCGCCGATCAGTAAATCCGCAAAAACCGGCGCGCCTGCAAACGATTTCTTGGCGGTTTTCATCGGTTTGCCGTCCACATAAAAACAAACCTGTTGATTGTCGTGCGTGACAGACAGAAAATGCCACTGATCTATGGTCAGATCAAGATCCGGCCTCTTGGTATGAAAATCATATCCCTGGGCCCGCATATAAATCATCATGTGATTTTCATAATACAGTCCATAGGAAAAATGATAATTATAATTGTCTTCTTTTCCATTAGACAGAATAATGCCTCCGTACATACCGCTGATAAAATCGGCAGGGGCCTCTTCCATCTTGATCCAGGCGCCCAGCGTAATCGGGCCGGTGGTACACAGCCGCCAATCCGCAGGAATCCGCACGCGCTGGACGGCGGAGCGATCAAAAAAGAGCGCCGTCTTCTCAGGCCAGCGCCCCGGAACCCATTGCGGCCTGGATTCCTGACCTTCCAGAATCCCGTTCAGCTGTCCGCGGGCTGTCGGCGCCTGGTTTTTTAGCCGGTCCGAACGGCGAATATCCTGCTCAAAAGTATAATGCGCGGCCAAGGCGGGGTCCCGGTGGATTTGATAGACCAGTTCCTGCCAGCGGCAATAGGCGGATCCTTTAGCCGCCTGTTTTTTAACAGTGAACTCCTGATGGCGAACAAACCGAAGGGGATCGGCCTCTGTTTGAGTCGTTACTCCGGCGCTGTCAGCCCGCGCCGCCTGTCCGCTTTCAAGCAGCAAAGCGGGCCGCCTGAGATGCTCCTGCGGCTCCAAACGGACTTTGCCCTGAAACACATGGGCTTCCATAGTTCCATCTGCGTTGGCCCGCACTCCGAATTCAGTGCCCAGATCGACAACTTTGGAATTCAGGGTGCGCACAATAAAGGGGACGCGCGTGTTTTCGATCAGCGCGGACAACTGTCCTTTCAGCAGGTAGATTTTGGACGCGTTTTCAATCACAAACTCCGACGGGGCTTCAACGATCACCTTGCCTCCGTCCACAAACGCAAGCTCAACCAGCCCCCTGGCCAGAGTGTACGATCCGGGATACAGTTCCGGATCCACGCAGGGAATTGAAGACTGAAGCAAAACCGCATCCTGAATCTGATCCGTCACAACGGCAACCGGCCTGAAAATCATCGGGCGCAGATGAACATAAGCAAGAAGCAGAATAAACGCCGCAGCGGAACCGATGGCTGCATACAGAGAGAAAGTATGGACCTTCGGCTTGAGGGGAACGGATACCGTCGGTTTTGCCGGCTCTTCCGACACAGGCCGGAGTCGTTCGACTGCGATCATTTCCGCGGTTCGCTCGTGCCGGGCCAATTGCTCCCATAACTGAGCGTCCAGAATCATTGTTTCTTCGCCGTATTTTAATTCCGGGTTCTGCTGCATCAATTTGCGAAGATGTGTATGAATCTGGAGGTATTCCACATAATAGGCCCGTGCTTGCGAATTTTCAATGATCAAACGATCCAGTCGGCGGATCTCTTCCTCTGTGATGGCCCCGTCCAGGGATTTGGAAATCAGATAGCGCATGGTATAAAGGAGTTTTTCGTTTGTGCTCATAAGATCCTCCCTGCTGTTAGAGATCTGCGCACACAGCTCAGCAGCCAGTTATTCAGCCGGGCGGTATAGCGGTACACAGCGTCCATCGAGGTTCCCACCTTCTGGGCAACGATTCGGGCGCTGGCGCCGTCATAGTACCGCATGTGGATGAACTGGCGGTCTTTGGGCGACAATTTTTGCAGACAATTGCGAAGCGCCTGCAGACGATCCTGACTTTGTTCCTGGATTTTTTCAGTCTCGGATATCAGCAGATCATACGCCTGCTCGCTAAGGAACAGACGAGACCGTTTATTCCGTTTCCGATAATTGAGGATTTGGAATTTGGCGACTGTGACAGCCCAGGAAACAAAGTTCGTCCCCGGCTCGAATTTGCTGAAATTCTTCCACATTGCCGCGGCGGTTTCCTGCATTATATCATCCGCATCCGAATCGTTGGGCACAAGACTGATAATATAAGCATAAATCCGGGCGTAATTGGCCGTCAGCAATTTAACAAAGGGCGCCTTGACCTTCAAAAAATCAGGTGTTTTTTCGTTCTCTTGAGTCATCGTTTTCTGATTATTTTTGTACAATTCCTTCTTCCGGACACAACAGACTCTCAGCCCTGAAGCAATAGCCGATGGGACTGTTTATCGGCGATTTTTCCGGAAATAAATCAGATTTTTCTGTCCAGTCCGCCGCCGACAGAGCGCAACCGCCTGTTTGCACAAGAATAAAGAAAAAACGAGCTTGACTGGTCCGAATTTGAGATCAAGCTCGTTTTCACACAACCTATAGCGATATTAACGTTTTCGGGCAAGCAGCGTAAGGCCGCCAAAGCCCAGCAGAAGCAGAGAAGTCGGTTCCGGAACGACAATTTGAATATTGTCAAAATAATGTATCGCGCCGCCTTGGAAATCAATAATGGTCTCGCCGGTAATATCGTCGATATGAGACACCGTTCCAGCGGAATTGCTGATGAAACCAATATTAGCCCAAATGCTCGCGGCGCCAAATGCAGCCATAGCATCGGCAGGCAGTTGGAACACAAGACTTTCCGCAGCGCCATTGGTTAGATCCTTATAGTCATAGGCCTCCCACTTGCCTTCGCAATTGACCAGGAGAGCCAATTGGGCGCCCCAGCTGTATCCTTCAGCTTCGTTAAAAAATGTAGTCACGTCCACTTTGACCTGACCGATAGTGGCCAATGCATTCTGCAGCTTGGCGCCATCCGGTCGATCAAGGATTGCCACTTCCATTGGTTCCACCCATCCGCCATCCGTCACGTCGGCTTTCATTGACCAGGCGCCCAAGGTCGCATAGGACTGGACAGGAGAAATAACAGTCCCCCAACCTGTCCACCAGCCGTCATAACTGCCGTCTTCAAAATCGCCGATCACAGTGTCGGCCATGCTGCCGGATACCAAAGCCAGCACAAACAAAGAGAGAATCAATTTTGCTTTCATCTTTCCTTCTCCTAAAAAAACATGTTTTAATTCTGTACTTGAGCACGATACAAGTGTATCCACACCTCACACACAACACACAAAGGGGCGCTGGGGCCCCTATAGCAATAGCCGGTCAAGACAGGAGTTGGCGGATTTTTTGTAAAATAATTTCTTCTTTTTATAGATCCTATAGATCCACAATTGAATATGTGGTTTTCTGGATCTGCTAAATAAATCTCAAAACGGTTTTTTTCATCCGGTTGTAAATAACCGCTGAAGAACTAATATAACACTGCTTTTTTGAAGAAGTTCTACAACTTGTTGATATATGGCAGCTTATGAATCGGGGAGACAGGATTTGAACCTGCGGCCTCTGCGTCCCGAACGCAGCGCTCTATCCAAGCTGAGCTACTCCCCGAAGACGAAATGTTCTATATTACCCCCTGAAAACAGAAATTGCAAGTCACAAAACCACGACCGGATCAATATCAATCTGTATTTGTACGGCCGGGCGAACCGGAGCGGCGGCGCGAAACAGCGCAAAGAGCCGCTGGATCGGCCCCGGCTGCGGGGCCTGTGCAAGAAGATGCATCCGATGATAGCCCTGAATCCGGCTGATCGGCACCGGCATCGGCCCGCGAAGCGTCACCGGCAGGGACTCGGCGCGGATCATCCGGGCCAGCTGGTTGGAAATTTCCTGGGCCGCAGCGCTGAGACGGTCATATTTGGGGTCGCGCATCAGCACGGCCGCCATTCGCCATTGAGGCGGCAGATTGCACGCCTTGCGATGCTTTAGTTCCTCCTGCACAAACCCCGCATAATCATACGTACGGGCAAACTCGATGGCCGGATGTCCGGGCAGAAAAGTCTGGATTAAAACCCGCCCGCCTTTTTCGCTGCGCCCGGCGCGGCCGGCCGCCTGACAGATCAGCTGAAAGGTCCGCTCGTTGGATCGAAAATCCGGCAGCGCCAAAGACGTATCGGCGCTGACAATTCCCACCAGCGTCACGTTGGGAAAGTGCAGTCCTTTGGCCAGCATCTGCGTGCCCGCCAAAATATCAATCCGTCCCTCGGCAAAGTCTTTCAAGACCGAATAATAATCGCGGCCCGCCATCGAATCGCTGTCGATCCGACGCAAGCGGGCCTGCGGCAGTTTGCGGGCGACTTCTTCTTCCAGCCGCTGGGACCCCAGTCCGATCATCGTCATTGCCCGGCCGCAAAGCGGACACAGTTTGGGAACCAGCGTTTTGGCCAGGCAGTAATGGCAGACAGCGTACCCGCCGACCATGTGCCTGCCGACAAAGGTATCGGCGCTGCCTTGCCTGTCGGAGGGACGTTTGTGATAAGTCAGTGTCACATCGCAGTTGCGACAGTGCAGCGTATGTCGGCAGCTCGGACAATAGATAAAATGACTGTACCCGCGCCGATTCAAAAGCAGGATCGCCTGTTCGCCTTTATTCAGCGTTTGACCAAGGGCTGCCGCTAACGGCGGACTGAGCAGTTCCGGGCCTTTTTGCTGCATTCCTTCAAAGGCCGTCCGCATGTCGATAACCTTCATCTCCGGCATCGGCAGATCCTGAACCCGCCGCGGCAACCGGATCTGCGTATAGGTTTTTCGCACTGTGCAGTTGTGCAGGGTCTCCAGAGACGGCGTCGCCGAACCCAGCAGACAAACAGCTCCGGCAATCTGCGCCCGCTTGATCGCCGTATCCCGCCCGTGATAACGCGGCGCTGTGTCCTGTTTATAGCCGGCCTCATGTTCTTCATCGGCTACGATCAGACCCAATTTCTGCAGGGGCGCAAACACCGCCGAACGGGCGCCGATCACCACATCCGCATGTCCGCCGCGAATGGCCTGCCACTGGGCGTTTCGCTGCGGTCCGCTCAGTCCTGAGTGCATCACGGCGATTCGCTCAAACCGAGCGCCGAAACGCTGGATAGTTTGCGTAGTCAGAGCAATCTCCGGCAGCAGCACAATCGCCTGTCTGCCCGCTGCCAGGACCTTTTCGATGGCGCGGATATAGACCTCCGTTTTGCCGCTGTCGGTCACACCATGCAGCACAATGACGGCAAACTGTCTATTTTCAATTTGCCGATCCAAATGATCCAGGGCCTTCTGCTGGTCTTCGTTCAGTGTGATTGTCCGGGCCTGGGTCAGCAGTTCCTTCGGGGCCGCCGGCAAGGGCACAAGAATGGTTTTTTCAATGATTTTAACGATTTGCTTTCGCACCAATTGCTTGAGCGGCCCATCGGTACAGCCCGCGTCTGCAAGCAGCGCATCCTTCGATAGGGCGCTGCCCTCATCCAGGGCGCCGGCCTTCTGCAGCGCATCGGCCAGCGCCTTTTGCGGTTTGCTTTTCAGGATTTCTGCGGGGGGGGCGGCCATCCTGAGATAAACGCGGCGTTCTTTTTTGACGCCTGCATCCTTTTTGACCGCCGCCGGAACCATCGCCGCCAGCGTCTGCCCCAGCGGGCAAACGTAATACTCGCTGATCCAGCGGGCCAGTTCCATCAATTGCTCATCCAGCAGCGGCCGGCTATCCAAGATCTGTTTTATGCATTTGAGCCGAAAGGCCCGCGCCTTCTGCCA
Organism: Planctomycetota bacterium; assembly: GCA_022705405.1. Taxonomy (GTDB): domain Bacteria; phylum Planctomycetota; class Phycisphaerae; order Sedimentisphaerales; family Anaerohalosphaeraceae; genus JAHDQI01. The sequence goes on from JAKJEN010000061.1 coordinate 13,991, forward strand.
GAGGTCTGAATCGCCGCCTTTTGCGCCTTCGGCTTCTACCACAAACGCCTCATGCAATTTGTCGGCTTTGCCGAAAGGCGCCTGCACCCGCTGGCCGACCTCCACACGACCCAGAAAAGTCGGCAGCACATAATCAAACAGCGAATCGGCTCCGGTGTTAAGGGCGACCCGCACCAACTGCCCTTCTTCGGGGCCGGACCTTTGCGGCTCATCAAAAAGCGGCCTTGTGTTGGATTTTTTCATGAATTACCAAAAAAGGATTTTGTGCCCGTCCTTCATTCAGTGTAGAAAGGTCTATAGTAAAGACAAGCAAAAAATGTACAACCTTTCGGAGAGAGCCGGTGAACTGGGTTGAATACGAATTTACGTCCGTTCAGTGGGTTTTCCTGGGCCTGTGCGGCGTCCTGTCGGGCATTTCCAAAACGGGCCTGCCCGGGGTGGGCATCCTGACGGTCCCGCTGATGGCTCTGATCCTTCCGGCACGGCAGTCCACCGGCGTACTGCTGCCGATGCTGATCTTTGCCGATCTGTTCTCGGCGGGG
>JAKJEN010000061.1:14579-14925 GCA_022705405.1 Planctomycetota bacterium
CTTGATGCTGAAGATCAGCGATCGGCAGCTGGCTCCGGTAATTGGCTGTATTGTGCTGGCGATGCTGGCGCTGAAGGCCCGTACGATGCGGTCTCAAAACGGGCCTGAAGAAAGGCCGATTCAGGCCGGTAGATGGTTTGGCCGGCTGATGGGGTTTGCCGCCGGGGTCACCACCATGATGGCCAACGCCGCCGGACCGGTTATGGTGCTGTATCTGCTGGCTATGGGGATGGAAAAACGCCGATTTGTGGGCACGGCCGCCTGGTTTTTCTTTATCATCAACTGGACCAAGGTACCCTTCAGTGCTGCTTTGGGTTTGATTACCTGGCAATCGCTCAAACTGAAT
>JAKJEN010000062.1:0-278 GCA_022705405.1 Planctomycetota bacterium
GAACCCTTCAGATGGATGACTATCCGGACGACTCCATACTGTCTGTAGAAAATGGTCTTTCAACTGACGATCAGTGGCAGCATTTCTGTATTGTCTATACAGGCACAGAAGCCAGGTTGTATATAGATGGCCTTCTGGCAGTCCAGGGTCCCTGGATACTGCCTTCCGATACTACGGCCATCCTAAATATCGGCTCATCCTCCGGCGGAAGGGAATCATTCAACGGATATCTGGACGACCTGCGGATTTATAATTATGCAATGAGCGATACAGATGTA
>JAKJEN010000062.1:323-4673 GCA_022705405.1 Planctomycetota bacterium
CAGCGTCTATGATCTGACCGGCCCGCAAGGAAAGCCGGACTGTTTTGTTGATCTTTATGACTTGGTCTTCTTTGTCGGCCGGTGGCTTGTACTGTATGATTTTGAAGAGTTCGCAGGTCTTGCCGCCGATTGGCAGGTCAGCAGTATGTATCCAAATTAGAGAATAAATAAAAAAACAAGCACATACTATATACGAGATTAAGTATATACAAAATATCGCCTACCTCTTATTTTCAAATACATAAATTTTTTTATTATATTACAAAATATTGACACTATTTGGATCGTCATATAGATTGACGGGAGTATATAAGAAAAAGAGTCAGTTTGACTGACAACAGCAAACGGGACGGGTCAGGGCGAACAAGGTTTGACAACATTGTCAGAAACCCTTATTAAAAGGTATTTTTGAACAAAATCTGCTCTTCTGCGTAGTATGGATAGGGGATGTCCTCTATATCTGAGGACTGAAAAGTTGTGCCGGTAATGCACTTTATTGAAATAGATACGGCCGTGGAAATATCGGCCTGGCTCAATCTAAAGTGAATAATTAAATATGCACTTTACATTTAGCCGAAAAAGGTCCAGTGGCTATGGCAAGTGCAACAGAAATGAAGATAGGCGACAGATCGCCTGGCTGAACCATAACAAAATTCTTCTCATCACCCTCCTCCGAAGCCAGATTCCGAAGGGAGTCTGGCTTTTTTATGTCCTGTTGCATCAGAAGATTCGCTGTTTTAAAATCGGCTTTCAGCTGGCAGAATGTCCTTTGATTAGCGGCAAATCTTTTCCATGACAATGACAAGGATAGTTTCCTGATCTATTTGTTTTTTGTAGAAATTTTCGATCAGGGGGATTATACTGTCTTAAAATATGAAAGAGGCCAAAAAAGAGGCCTCCTGAGTCCAAAATCGATTTTTTGTGGTCGGGTCCCATGCAAGCGCCGCGCGTGAACCGGGTCAGGCGGGGAACCGAGCAGCCCTAAGCGGCAGCGGAGTTGTGTATGGTCAACCCGGCCACTCTTTTTATTTCGATTTCAAATTTCCGATTAAAAAAATTTGAAATAGAATTAATTATGGCCTACACAGTTTTAGCAAGACGGTATCGTTCACAGACGTTTGACGATGTAGTCGGGCAGGATGCAGCGGCTCAGACCCTCAAAAATGCTATCGAGAGCGGTCGGGTTGCTCATGCGTACTTGTTCACCGGAACCCGCGGGGTCGGCAAAACGACAATGGCCCGGATCCTAGCCAAGTCGCTAAACTGCCTGAAGGCCAAAGGCCCGACCGTAAAACCTTGTCTCCAATGCGACAGCTGCGTCTCGATCAACACCGGCGAGGATCTGGATGTCATCGAGATCGATGGCGCCAGCAACAACAGCGTGGACAACATCCGGGACCTGCGGCAGAATGCGATTTACCGGCCAGCCCGCTCCCGGTTCAAAATCTATATCATTGACGAAGTCCATATGCTTACCACAAGCGCGTTCAATGCTTTACTGAAAATTCTTGAAGAGCCGCCGGATCATGTCAAGTTCATCTTTGCCACGACCGAGCCCAACAAGGTTCTGCCAACGATCCAGTCGCGATGCCAGCGGTTCGATTTTACCAATATCCATCATGAGACCATAGCCGCGCAGTTGCGCAAGATTCTCAAGGAAGAAAAGATCAAATATGAAGACGATCTGATTATTCACCTTTCGCGTTTGGCCAATGGTTCCATGCGAGATGCCCTCAGTTTGCTCGATCAGTTAATCAGCGGAGGGACAGAACCGTTGAGCGTTTCGCTACTGACGGAAATCCTGGGCCAGCCCGACCGAAAAAAACTTCATCTTTTAGCGGAAAAAATTGCCGCACAGGATGGGGCGGGCGTTCTCGATGGAGCGGCCAACCTGATCGAGGGGGGCCAGTCGGCCGTCCAGATCTGCGACAATCTGTCGGATTTATTCCGCGACTTGATGGTCCTGAAGGCCTCCGGGAAAGACAGTAAGATTTTGATCCTGACCGAAGCGGAGCGCGGAGAACTGGCTGCTCTGGCGGAAGGATATGACCTGGCTGCCTTGGTGTATGCAATCACGGCGCTTGAAAAATTGCGATGGATCATTAAAAACAGCCAGAGCGGGCGGATTCTTTTAGAAGCCGCACTGCTTCGCCTTGCTCTTCAGGAACATTTCCTCGGCCTGGATCAGTTGGCCTCCCTGTCTGCCGGAATCAGCGGTGGGGGAAGTATAAAAAAAAACGGTCCATTGAATAACCTGTCGCTGACCAAGCCCAAAAACTCACAGACTCCTCGCACAGCCCCTGTTGAAGGCCCATTGACGCTGGATGCCATCCGGCAGCGCTGGCCGGATTTTCTCGCGCATTTGACGGAGCACGCTGGATCGGTCGCAAATTATATAGCACAGGGCGCTTTGACCCAAGTGTCCAACAATCAATTGACTCTGCAATTTCCGGAAAATGCTTCATTTGCTTTGCAGGCATGCAAAAAAGGCCAGGCCGATATCAATGCCTCCCTTGCTGCCGTATTCGGACAAGGTCTGTCGGTTGTTTTTGAAATGGGCTCGACTGTTGAAGCCCAACCGGTCAATTTGCCCAAGCCGGCGGCTTCATCAGCACGACAGATTCGAACCGCAGTTCTGGATGATCCTAAGGTGCAGATGATTCTTAAGGAGTTGAATGCCACACCGTTGGATATACAGCAGCTATCTGAAGCAGAGGAACCTTCAGAGCCGGTGGAGACGGAAGATTGAACCCTGCCTACACACAAAGTCTGAATAACTTAATCGAGCAGTTCGGCAAACTGCCGGGAGTTGGCCCTAAGACAGCCGAGCGGCTGGCATTTTATATCCTCAAAACTGATGCAGCCGAAGCGATGGCCCTGGCGGAGGCGATCCGGGATGTCAAACAAAATATCCGTCAGTGTAAAGTCTGCTTTAACCTTTCAGAGACAGAAATTTGCACGATTTGCAGCGACATGCGGCGGCAACGCGAAATTCTTTGCGTGGTCGAGCAGCCTAATGACATTATCATGCTCGAAAAGACAGGACTTTGCAAGTGGGTATATCATGTCCTAAATGGGCACATTGCCCCTTTAGAAGGCATAGAACCATCTGACCTGACGATTGAGCCGCTGGTTAAGCGGGTTCGTCAGGGCCAGATCAAAGAAGTGGTAATGGCCACAAATCCCAACATCGAAGGAGACGGAACAGCCCTTTATATCCGTTCTCTGTTGTCCCCCTTAGGCGTCAAGGTCACCCGGCTGGCAAGAGGCCTGCCGACTGGCTCTACAATCGAATTTTCAAGCGGCTCTATCTTGGCAGACGCAATTTTGGGCCGAAGCGAATTGTAAAATATTACAATTATTTGAAAATTTTTTGATCCGCTGGCACAGATTTTGTATAATAGCGACGGATTTTACATCTGAATACGAAATTACAGCGGAGACTCTCGAATGGCCATGCGGATGAGTATGACCGGACAGATGCGGATGGAACAGCGGATGAAGCTGGCCCCGCGAATGATCCAGTCGATGGAAGTGCTTCAGTTGCCCCTTCTTGCTTTGCAGGAGAAGATCGAGGCGGAACTGAACAGCAATCCGGTACTCGAACTGGCTGAGGATCATGACCAGGCAGCCGCAGATTCGACCGATCCGTCGGTTGAGATGCCTGCGGAGAAAGAGCTGTTGGTTCGGGAGGATTCGGATAATATCGAAGATTTTCAGCGTCTGGAAAGCATCGGAGAGGATTTTGACGAATATATTTTTCGATCAGGACCGATCCGAAGCGGCTCCTATGATGCTTCAGAGCCGGACCGCAAGATGGAAGCGATGCAAAATACCGCCGCGGCCGGCAAATCACTGCATGATTTTCTTCTGGATCAGTGGCGGCTGATGGATGTCTCTCCGAAGGTCAGGGCCGCCGGCGATCAGATCATCGACCATATCGACGAAAAGGGGTATTTAACAGTCCGGCTGGAACAGTTGCTCAATAAAGACAAGCACGATTTCGAGGCCGAGCATCTGGAGGAAGCCCTGCGGATGGTGCAGCGTATGGAGCCGTCCGGAGTTGGCGCCCGAGATGTGCGCGAATGTCTGCTGATCCAGATGCGTCAGTTCCCAGAGGATATGAGCTTTGAAACGGAACTGGTCGCCCATCACTGGAATGACCTGCTTGAAAATCATCTTCCGAGGATTGCTAAAAAGATGCAGCGCCCTGTGGAGCAGATCAATCGGGCAATCGAACGGATCGGAAAACTGGATATGTCGCCGGGCCTGCAGGTCGGCCGCAGCGACAACTACCCTATTACGGCCGACATTCTCGTAGAGCCGGCTGAGGGCGGCGGTTTTGCCGTG
>JAKJEN010000062.1:4770-14733 GCA_022705405.1 Planctomycetota bacterium
CGAGAAGACACGGGAGTTCCTACAAAAAAATATCCGTTCAGCCCAGTGGTTTATGGACGCCATAGCGCAGCGCCGCCAGACGCTGCTGAAAGTGGCTCAGGCGGTAGTGGATCATCAAATCGAATTCTTTGAAAAGGGTTCGCTCTATCTCAAACCGCTGCCGATGTCTGTCATCGCAGACAAGGTGGGTGTGCATGTGGCGACTGTCTCGCGGGCTGTGGCGGGCAAATATGTCCAGTGTCCGCAGGGAATTCTGCCGCTGCGGAGTTTCTTCAGCGGGGGACTGGAGGACGAAAGCGGACAGGAGCGCAGCTGGGACGCGGTTAAAGCCAAACTTCAGGAACTGGTGGATGGAGAAGATAAGGCCAATCCGCTTAGCGATGATGATCTGCGAAAAAAACTGGCCGAGGTCGGAATGGGCAACATCGCTCGACGCACCGTGGCCAAATACCGAAAGATCATGAGCATTCCCACCGCCCGTTTTCGAAAAAAGTTTTGAGTCGGCTGTTTGTCAGCGGCATTCGACTCGATCAGCAGATCCTATTTTACGCAGTGGTAGATCAGCGCCGGCGGCAGGTTGTTCCAGATTATATTAGAGACAGCGACGTCAGAAAAAAGTCTGTTGATCTTCCGCCGAAATCGAATTCCTCCCGGAAGAAACAAGGCATGAGGATAAGCAAATGTCACAAAGGTGCTGCTGGGTCGCAGGGCCTGAAGGGTGGCCTCCAACAGCCGATCCTGAAGATCGCCTGAAAAACTGCTCCATGGCAGTCCGGAAACAATACAATCGGCCAGGGCAAGATGCTGCTGCTGAAGAAGGCGGGGAGTATCCTCGACAGAGTTTTGCAGGACAGTCAAATCCGGGAATCTCTGGCGGAGGATTTCCACCATACAGGGATTGGATTCAATGGCTAAAAAAGAGGCATCCCGTCGTTTACGGCGCAAAATTTCCTTGGTAAAAGAACCCGTGCCCGCTCCATACTCGACAATCACCGAACTATCCGCCACGTGGGCAAGGCGCACAATCTCCCGAGCCAGCGCAGTGCTGCTCGGCACGATTGCCCCCATCTTATGCGGCGTCAAAAAATACTCCCTCAAGAAAAGGATTTTATTTTCCGGCGCCTGGGGGGATAATTTTTTCTTGGCAACCTGATTCATAAGTTATGAAGAAATCCATTATCTGATTTTATTTTTTCCCAAACAAGAAAAATTTGAAAAAAGACAAACTTCTTGCAAAAAAGGCAACTATGGTCTACCTTATTCGTAAAGAACTGATGTCAGGGGAGCATAAGCCCGCGGGCGAAGCTGAGAGGCCTTTTTTCGGCCAACCCTTTGAACCTGATCCGGGTAGTGCCGGCGTAGGGAGGCATAAAAGAAGATAAATGCGCTCCCAAATACGGGAGCGTTTTTTTAGGGTTTCCAATGGCTCCGCATGTGTTTTTTGAATTAAAATCAGCGGTTGTGGGGATTGCAGGGCTGGGCGGCCTTGGGTCCAACGTAGCCGTTGCGTTAACCCGGCTCAAGACCGGCAAACTGATTCTGGTTGATTTTGACCGGGTGGAGGACAGCAATCTGAATCGGCAAAATTATTTTCACGATCAGATTGGTCGGTTTAAGGTGGACGCTACGGCCGAAAATCTCCGCCGGGTCTGGCCTCAGGTCAGTCTGGTCGAACATATAGTCCGTCTGAATCCGGAGAATATAGTAAACATTTTTGCCGAGGCCGATGTGATTGCTGAATGTTTTGATCGAGCCGACCAAAAACAGATGCTCGTAGAGACGGTCTTGTCCAAGATGCCCGGCAAGGTAGTCGTTTCAGTCAGCGGACTGGCCGGCTGGGGCGCAAGCAACGAGATTGTCACGCGACAGATCCACAGTCGACTGATTCTGATCGGCGATGGGGTCAGCGGTCTTCGGCCGGGCGTGCCGTTGACGGCATCGCGTGTAGGTGTGGCGGCCTATCACCAGGCCAATGCCATCGTTGAACTGCTTATGAATCATAAAGTCCCGGTTTCCGTGCAAGGTTCTCAAGGAACATGATTATACGAATTAATGGATCTGAAAGACAGTTTACCCGCGATGAATGGCCGGCCAGCGTGGCTCAGTTACTGGACTATCTGCAAATCGACCAGGCCACCGTGGTAGCTGAAATTGACGGGCAGATTGTCCAGCGGAAGGAATTTTCAAACACTTCGCTGGCAGAAGGTCAGTCAATCGAACTGATCCGATTTGTTGGCGGCGGATGAAAAATTGATGATTGATGATCAAAGGGTGAGCATGGCCGCTTTAGTCATTGCAGGTAAAGAGTTTACATCCCGGTTATTCATTGGAACGGGCAAGTACGCCTCCAATGCCGTAATGGCCGAGTCAATTCGGGCAAGCGGTACCCAGATGGTCACCGTGGCCCTTCGACGTGTGGATATCGAGAACAAAAATGATGATATGCTGGCGGCTATTGACCTGACTAAATATCAACTGCTTCCCAATACCTCAGGGGCTCGAGATGCCGCAGAAGCGATTCGACTGGCGCGTCTGGCGCGAGCCGCCAGCCAGATAAACTGGATCAAACTCGAAGTGACTCCCGATCCCTACTATCTGCTGCCGGATGGGACCGAAACCCTGAAGGCGGCCGAGATCCTTGTCAAGGACGGCTTTGTTGTGCTGCCGTATATTCATGCCGATCCTATACTGGCCAAACGTCTCCAGGAAGTCGGCTGCGCAACCGTTATGCCGCTGGCCAGCCCGATCGGCTCCAACCAAGGGCTCAGGATGAAGGATTCAATCGCGATCATCATCGAGCAGGCAATGGTCCCGGTGGTAGTTGATGCAGGGCTGGGCGCACCCTCCCATGCGGCCCAAGCAATGGAAATGGGGGCCGATGCGGTACTGGTCAATACGGCCATAGCCGCCGCGGCCGATCCGGTACAGATGGCGGCTGCCTTCAAACAGGCCGTTTGGGCCGGGCGGCTGGCGTATGAGGCGGGCATGGCGCCCAAAAGCACAGCGGCAATCGCTTCCAGCCCGCTGACCGGATTTTTGCGGGATGAGAAAGAATAATCATGTCGTTGATTCAAGCCATTCTGGCACAAAAACATCTGGACAAAAATCGCCGGATCTGGAAAGAAAAACTGGAACAGATAACGGCCGGACAGGTCCAGGCGGAGTTATCTGCTCAGCCGGGGAAATACTCTTTGCAAAGAATCCTGACCCTGATCAGTCCGGCAGCCGAGCCGTTTCTGGAAGAGATGGCCCGCCAGGCATCTCAATTGACCATTCAGCGATTTGGGCAGACGATTCAGTTGTATGCCCCGCTGTATGTTTCCAATGTTTGTGTCAACGGCTGTCTGTACTGTGGTTATAATCGCAACGCCGAATTTCAGAGGACTCGTTTAACGATCGATCAGGCGATGGCCGATGCCGATGTAATTGCTGATGAAGGTTTTCGGCATCTGCTGCTGGTCAGCGGCGAGGACCGGTCGTTTATCACAGTGGACTATCTGTGCCGGTTGGCCGAGCGGCTTCGCGGCCGATTTAGTTCCCTGACTGTCGAAATTTATCCCATGACTGAATCGGAGTACAAGATTCTGTTCGAGGCGGGCATTGACGGAGTCACGCTTTATCAGGAGACCTACGACCGCATTCGCTACGAGCAGTATCATCCGGCTGGTCCCAAAAGGGATTATGACTGGCGACTGAACTCTCCGGACCGCTTTGCCGCTGCTGGGATGCGGCGGATCGGCCTTGGCGTACTGTTGGGATTAGAGGATTTTCGTCTTGAAACACTGGCACTGGCTGAACATGCATCTTATTTGATTCGCAAATATTGGCGGTCACAGGTTTCTTTTTCATTCCCGCGCCTTCGGCCGGCTTTTCAGGTGCATTCCAAATGGCCGTATTTGCTGTCCGATCAAAATCTTGTGCAGATGATGCTTGCCTTGCGGCTTTGTTTTGCCGATGCTGGGGTTGTCTTGTCCACGCGCGAGCGACCCGACTTTCGAGATCATCTAATACCGCTGGGGATCACCAGCATCAGTGCCGGTTCCAAAACGAACCCGGGCGGCTACACCGGACACAAGGAAACCACCGAACAGTTTGAGGTGGCTGATACACGCAGTCCTCAGGAAATAGTGAAGGTGATTCGAACTTTGGGCAAGGAAGCCGTCTGGAAGGATTGGGACGCGGCATTTACATTACAGTAGAGCTATTTAATCGGCCGCCGCAGAGAATCAATGCCGGAATAGACAGTAAACCCCGCCACCACGATAAACGTTACGACTGTAAACCAGTCTCCCCACTCTCGGCTGACAAATGCCCAGCCGATCATCACGGTTCCAACGCCAAAAGACTGGAGAAACATCTTGATTTTGCCGGAAATGACGGCGCCAAAATTGACTCCGCGCGATTCGGCGATATGCCGCAGTGTTTGCACAACTACCTCGCGTGCCAAGAGAATTCCTGCCATTCCCCAACGGATAGCATGGCCTATCCACGGGGTCAGGTTAAAATTGGCAAACAGCGGCTGACCTGCAATGGCAAAACAGATGAATGCTCCACAGACAAGAAATTTGTCAGCCAGCGGATCGACAGTGCGGCCAAAGCGGCTGGTGGCATTAAACGACCGGGCAATCCAGCCGTCTACAATGTCTGTCAGACCTGCGACTACAAATAGCGTAAAGGCCGTCATCAGGAGTCGGGCGGGTTTGGCCTGGCCTGTATGCGGCGCATACAAAACCATTCCTAAGAAGACTGCCGTCATCACCAGTCGACCAACCGTCAAAGCGTTGGGTATATGCTGCACCATGCTTTTTTTTTCCAGTTCCATTGGGCCAGATTATAGCGACTCTCCTCGGAACAACAATATACAGAAGCGGCTATTTCATTGTATTTGTTCCACAATCAGATCATAGTCCTGTGTGTCGATAACACGGGCGCGGATAAACTGCCCCGGCGGTGGAGCGGTATTTTTAATTATGCAGACGCTGTCGATATGAGGGGCTTGGCCGTAGTATCGGCCGCAGGCGAAACCATCCGCACCGGCCGTGTCCACAAGCACTTTAATTTCCTTGCCGATCATCTCCTTCGCCTTTTCAAAGGCGATCTTCTGCTGAGTTGTCATCAGGATATCCAGCCGCCGCTGTTTGATCGAATCAGGCGTTTGGTTGGGAAGAGTCGCTGCCGGCGTGCCAGATTCAGCAAAGTATGAGAAACCGCCCAGAGCGTCAAACCGTTCCCACTGGATAAACTCCGCCAGTTCCCCAAATTGCTCGTCCGTTTCGCCCGGAAAGCCGACGATCACAGTCGTCCGCAGGATAACATCAGGCATCCGCTTGCGAAGGGTATCAATCAGGTTGATTGTGTGCTCTTTTGTATCAGCCCGATGCATGGCTTTGAGGATTGAATTGTTGATATGTTGGATCGGCATATCGATATATCTCAAGACTTTCGGTCTGGCGGCCACGGCTTCGATCAGCGGAAGGTCTATCGCACTGGGGTACAGATACATCAGCCGAATCCATTCCAGTTTCTCTATTTTCTCAAGTTCACTAATCAACGTCACAAGGCCGTCTTTAAGGCCTAGATCTCGGCCGTAGGAACTGGTATCCTGAGCGACCAGATTCAGTTCGATGACCCCGGCCTCTGCCAATTGTCGGGCTTCTGACAGGATCATCTCCATCGGTTTGCTGCGGAATTTCCCCCGAATGGCAGGGATTGTGCAGAATGAGCATTTTCGCCCGCAACCCTCGCTGATTCGCAAATAGGCCCAGTGCGATGGGTTAATCAGTAAGCGATTGCGATCATCGTGAATCATCTCGGCCGATGACTGAAGGAAACTTCGCGGTTTTGACTGATTTTTCTGGGAATTGAGCACATTTTCGATGATTTCGGCGATGGTATCTCTTTGGCCGAGGCCGACGACGGCATCGATCTCAGGAACTTCCTCAAGAAGGGTATCGCCCAACCGTTGCGGCAGGCATCCGGTGACGATAATTTTTCGGATCCGGCCTTTCTTTTTTTTGTCAACGGCTTGGCTGATTACGTCGAGGGCCTCTTCTTTGGCCGGCGCAATAAATCCGCAGGTATTTACAATCACCACATCCGCCTCAATATCACTCGACAAAATGTAGCCGGCCTGCCCAATGCGGGCCAGCATGCTTTCGCTGTCCACGGTATTTTTTGGACATCCGAGGGATACAAATCCTACAGAAACGGCTGTGTTTGGCTTAATTTTTTTTCTCATCAGACAAAAGTATCATAATTTACCGAATATTTATACTGATTTTGTAAAATATCCAGTTTCTTATTGCAGAAAAATGTCTTCGTCTGCCGATAACGAACTTGAAGAATTGTATTAAAAGAAGAGATTATTAAGAAAATATGAATGGGGATGAACTTGTTGCCATCGGCCGTCCAAAAAGGCCTTGGGGTTTTGTTTTTTCTGTCAGTATTTCTGTCAGTTTTGGGCGGATGCGCTCCGCATACAGAAGAAGAGAAATTGCGGACATTCTTTGAACGGAAACCTACAGAAATTGAATCGCGTTTGATTCTCAATGAACTTTCCCAGGTTCGAGAGAATCCGCATATCGCCAACCCAATTCCGGATCTGTACACAAACCCGCCGTCGCGGCTGAAAGTCGGCGATGGGGTTAAATTGTTTTACTTTACTAAACATCATCCATCCGGCGACTTGTCTTTTAGCAGTAAAGACAAGATTAAAGAAAAAGAAGTGCGCGGGCTGGGAGGGACCCTTACGGAACTGGGTTTTAAGGTCAGTTCCAATCCTTCGACCAATCAACTGATTGTACATTGTGCCGACGATGCCGAGTGCGATCGAGTGATGGAATTTCTCGAACGGACAGATGTACCGCCGATCCAGGTACACATTGACTGTCTGATTCTGGAACGATTTGGCGATATTACTATGGACTGGGAGACCACTTTGCTGATTGAAAATCTTTTCGGCGAGGGGGTCACGATCGCTGCCGGCAAGTATCCCAAGCCCGCCTTTCCCGGTGCATCGCTGCGGGAGAGTCGCCGGTCCGATTTTGGTCTGGATTTCGGATACTGGAGGAACCAGGGAATCTTCGGCCATCAGGTGCGGCAGGTAGTGGATATCCTCGAATCGCGAGGGTACTTGAAAATCCTGCTCAATCCCGTGCTCGAAACGGTCAATGGCAAAAGCGCCACGGTTACGATCCGCGACAACGCGCCCATCGAACTGCAAGTGACTGCCAAAGGTGCCAGCGAACAAAATAGAACGATTACCTATTCTCTGACCGATTACAAGTGGGTGGCGGATACGCTGACGGTCACTCCCCAGGTGTACGCCGACGGTTCCATCGGCCTGAAGACCTCGATTACTATCGGCTCAAAATCCAAGCCCGAAGGCGTTGTGCAGACGTCGATCATCACAGAACGCTCTGTGAATGTGGCCGAAAATCGCATAGAGCCGGGCAAGAGTCTGATCATCGGCGGAATGAGGAAAAGCGAAAATCGTTCTGTATTGCGGGGGGTTCCGGGCCTGAAGGATATTCCGGTTTTGGGAATTCTGTTTTCAAGCAAGGATTTTGAAGAGAAGGCCACGGAAATCATTTTTATTCTCACTCCGAGCATCTCTTCGGGCAGTATCCCGTATGAGCAGGCGGCCAAAATGGTACGCGATAAGTATAAAACGCCGACGTACGGTCCAACAGTAGAAGAAATTGTCGGCGATCCGACCGGTTCTCGCGTATATGCCGAACTGATGGAAAAACAGGCCGAAGAGGCCAAGGCAGGTTTGGTTAAGGCCCGTCGGGAGGCAGCCGAGGCGCAACGGCTTGCACTGGAACAGCAGGCCCTGGCCCTGCGAGCCCAAACCGATGCGATCCGGTATCAGGAAGCGATGAAGCAGGCGCAGGATCGCATCCAGAAAGCCGGTCTTGAACTGGACGAGGCGCGGAAGCAAAGCCAAACTGAACAGACTCAAATCCAGCAGCAAAAGGAACGCATTAATCAGTTGGAACAGGAAATAAATCAGGCCCGCAAACAGGCCGAAGAAGCACAACGCCAGTCTGAAGAAACGGCCCGACAGGCCCAAGATGCCGATTCGAAGGCGCATTCTCTTGAGCAAAAGGCAGCAGAAGCGGAGATGAAAGCCCAAACCTTGCGTGAGCAGAAAGATCTGCTGGAGAAAAAGAGACAGCAATTAGAAGAAACGCTTCGACGACAAAAAGAGCAGGAGCAGCTGCAGCAACAGCAAGAGCAGCAAACGTCTCCGCTGCAGGAAGGCGCTTCTGAAGAAGAACATGCTGGCGAACAAAAATCAGAACCGAACAATCCGTAACTGACGATGCGAAGAATTCAAACAATGCCTAATAGCAGCCGACTCCTTCAGAGCTTATTGTGGAGGGGGGGGCTTGTGCTGATCCCGATAGCAGGGTGCATCGGATGCGGAGATTTTTTTGAAAAACGCCCAACCGAAATCGAATCCATGCGGGTTTTGCAGGAACTCCGAGAGGTCCGCGAAAGCAAGGAAATCAGCAATCCTATTCCGGATCTGTATCTCCAGCCGCCGACACGGCTGGAGATTAAAGGGGGCGTAAAAATCTTCTACTTTACCCGCCATCATTCCGCTGAATATCTGGCCGATTTGGTTCGCCAGCAAATGGATGTGCAGGCGGTTCCCAGTGTGCCCACCAATCAACTGGTAGTCTATTGCAAGGATCATCCGCAGGCCGATATGGTTCTTCAGTATCTGGAAAAGATAGATGTTCCGCCTATTCAGGTCAATGTGGATTGCCTGATCCTTGAGCGATTCGGCGATATTACGCTGGACTGGGAGACCTCTGTCTTTATTGAAAACTTTCTCGGCGAGGATTTGACCCTCGGCGAAAAAATGGCCACTTTTTTTCATAGTAAAACTTCAGAAGGAAAATATTACGCGATTAAAAACGGAAAGATCCTTCCGATTAATCCGGCTGATTATGCAGGGGTTCCGCTGGATTCGTTCAAAGGCGGGGAACTGCTGCATCTGGATCCGGCCTTTCCGGGCGCCGCCCTGCGAGAGACCGAGCGGGCCAAATTCGGCGCTGATTTTGGCTATTGGCTGAATCGATGGTCTCCCGGCCATCAGGTTCGAGCGGTATTGGATGTTCTTGTTTCACAGGGCTATTTGAAGATCCTTCTCAATCCGACGCTGGAGACAGTCAACGGAAAGGAAGCGACAGTCACGATTCGGGATTATACGCCGATTGAAAAGGTCAAAACCGGTTTGGGCGGCGCCAGCGACGCCTATAATATTACAGAATATGTCTGGGTAGAAGATACCCTTACCGTCACGCCCACCGTTTATGCCGACGGAACAATCGGGCTTTCCACCAGCATCCGGATTGGTTCCCGTTCCAAACCGGAGGGGGTGGTTCAGCGATCCATTATTACCGAGCGTTCGATTCAAGTGGAAGAAAATCGCGTCAAGCCGGGCGAAAGTCTGGTTATCGGGGGTATGCGAAAAAGTGAAAAACGCTCGGTCGTTCGCGGAATCCCGTTTTTTAAGGATATCCCGGTCCTGGGCATGTTGTTTTCCAGTAAAGACTTTGAAGAGAAGGGAACCGAGATATTCTTTATTCTAACGCCCAGTTTTTCTTCCGGAGGTCGGGATCACAGCACCGTTGCCGATGAAATTCGAAGAAAGCATGAAAAACCCAGGATTGAAATGGGGCTTGATAAGATGATCGGGGAACCCTTCTGGGGCGGATCTTATGCCAAGGTTATTGAGAGCAGGGCCGCCAAGACGGAAGTGGACCGGCTGAAAGCGGAGGTCGATCTTGAGGAGGCCCTGCAGCGGCTTGAACAGGAACAGCAAAAGGCCCTCCAGGCCAGGCAGGAAGCCCGACGGATCCGCAACCAGGCGGCGGATCTGAAAAAAGAGGCGGAGGAGGCCCAGGCCCGCGTAAAAAGCGCCCGTGAGTCTGTAACCAATATCCAGCA
>JAKJEN010000063.1:0-5944 GCA_022705405.1 Planctomycetota bacterium
TGGAGGATTTTTAAAAGGTATTCCAGAGGAATATTATACTCTTTCGAGATCCTTGCAGCCAAGACTGCTCCATCCTTATAATTTAGAGCGATGTAGCCAACCGCCACAAGAGCATATCCGGTCGATCTGCTGATTTTCATACATAACCTCCTGTCTTTAATATATGGTTGATAAACGCGTTTCTTTTACAAGACAAACCAGTATTGGATTTATTTTCAGTCTGATAAAAATCAAGTCCGCCATTTTGTAAAGCCCTTCCTGAATCGTTCAGGAAAATCTATCGAATCTCTATGTTCATTATCAATAAATGTTCAAGACTTGCAAGGGTAAAATTATCTTTAATTAAAAAAACGAAAGTTTTTTATAACTATAGTATGTAGATCTGCAATAGATAATAAATAAAGAATGTGTTTTTTCATCTTTTTTTTTATTTTTGCCGTAATTTGAACATATAGATTGTTAAAATAAATCGTAAGTGTATCGATTTTTGATATTTATGGCTCTGTTTTATCTGTGGGCTTGACATGGATCAGGCCTTTGCGTAGGATTCGCAAATTACATGAAAATTGAAATGGAGGACTATATGGATCTCAAAAGTCCCAATATGACTATCGAATATGTGGATGACGTTGTGATTGTGGCAACCCTTACGGACGAGAAAATTCTTGAGGAGTCTCAGATCCAGGCGCTGGAGCGATCATTCCTGTCTCTGATCGAAGAAAACAATCCGATTAAATTGGTGGCCGACTTTTCACAAGTTCGTTTTCTGACAAGTTCAGTTCTGGGCCTTCTGATTCGGCTAAGTAAAAAGATAAACGAAGCCGATGGAGTGTTTCGACTTTGCTGCATTCAGACGAAGATTTATGAGATTTTCAAGATTACCCGTTTGGATAAAATTTTCGAAATCTATCCTTCCCGCCAGGAAGCTCTTGAAGGATTGAGTTAGAGATCAGACTCTTTATCGCAACCTCGGAGATCTGATCCATTTGCGACAGGAGAAGTAATGAAATCCCATCCAGAAAGTTCGCCCTGGCACTTGGAAATTCCCAATACCCTGCAGGCAGCCGAGAGTTTGTGCGGCGAACTTCTGGAAAAAGCCAAAAAACAGGGCTTTGAAGAGTCGGATCGATTCGCCATTCACCTGGCTCTTGAAGAGGTTTTTGTCAATGCGGTTCAGCATGGCAATCAGTCGGATCCAAAGAAGAAAATTTTTGTACGATATTCCATTACCCCCGATCGTTTTGAGGTGACAATTGCCGATCAGGGTCCGGGTTTTAATCCCGATGCGCTGCCGGATCCTCGAAATCCGGAAAATTTATATAAATCCTCAGGTCGGGGCGTTTTGCTTGTCCGTGCGTATATGGATCAGGTTCAGTACAGTCCCAAAGGCAATCAGATCCACATGGTCAAATTTAAGAGCGGCAGTGCACCTGTGTCCGATCTGCCTGAGTCCCAACCCTTCTGAAATTCCACAGGCGTCCTATAATTCTTTTGCGGCTTTCTGATTTCCTTCTTTTTTCTTTTATTTTCAGGTTTTAGAAAAGTCGCACTTGTTTTCGGCCGACACTAACCACGTTTATTCGGATGTCAATAAATATGGAAAGTATATATCAATCCCTGTTTTCCTCCGGACGGCTGTTCCTTGAACAACTGTCGCGGGTGATGCTGCCGGATGTGCCGGAAGACGGCCCCTGGCTGATTCTGGTCGGAACCGATAAAAGCGTATTTTCAAGCGATCCGGTTCGGTTGAAGGCCGATTTTCCGGAAGAAGATACATTATTGTCGTTTTGCGACCGCATAGACGACGGCCAGGATCCGGTCTTGATCGCTATTGACAAAGGGTGCCTTATTGGAACCGAACTCTATACCGAGCGGATCAATGCGGGCTACCTTTTTGTAGTTTTGCCGGAATATACCCTCCAGACGGCGCAGGTCAATATGGATTTGATGGAACTGCTGTTTTCACAAATCCGGCTGGTCTGTACGCTGCTCGAAAAGAACAATCAACTCCATCAGCTCCAACTAAATCACCTGAGCCGCACCTCCGGCGTTCTGTCAGGACATTCTTCCAGAGATTGATTTATCGACCAGAATGGAGACAGACGTAAATCCCGTATGTTTGTTCAGATGCGGCGAAGACGCTGAATGTGTATCCCAACATAAAGCGACAAGATCAGAAGATAGTCCAGATCCATCAAACTGTAATGGGCATGTTCGGTGGAATTTTCAAGATACAGCGCGCCGTGGCAGTTCTTTTCATAAATAACCGGCGCGATGATAACCGATCGGATGCCTCGATTGATAATTTGGCGAGGCATTTGGTGAATCAGCAAGTATTTTTGTTTATTCAGGGATTCCTCCAAACTGGCCGGCACCGCCAGATCCACCCGTTGGAGCGATACCGTGGTGACCTTGCGGCCTATTTCAATATCCATCGGGCCGGAGGGTTCTTTGCGGAGTGAAATCCATACGTTAAGCCCGGTAAATTGGCGCAGCAGAATTTCTCCCAGGATTTTAGCAAAAGCGTCCAGAGACTGTTCGCTGCACAATTGATCTATGGCCTGCGCCATCTGACGGATTCGCTTGGGGGGGATGCGAATCGGCGGTGCATCTGCCGCTTCGAGGTTTCGCTCTACTGTATGCAGTTCCTTGCGTATCTGTGCTCCGACCAGCGTATCTTCTTTACCGGTTTGCGGAACCAGATCGTTGTTTTCTTTGTCATCCAGTTTAATCCGAATCTGAAAATCCGCGATCTGAACGACATCGCCTTCCTTGAGTTCGGCTTTGTGAATTGCGATATTGTTAAGAAATGTTTTGTTGGCCGAACCGAGATCCTCTATGATCCAGGTTCCGTATTTGGTTGTATAGAAAACGGCATGCTGGCGAGACACAGCGGCATCCGGCAGGAAGACCTGGCTTCCCTTTTGTCGGCCGACATAAATCGGGCCCCGATCAAACTTCAGTTCGTTAACACTGCTTCCGCTCAGACTTATTAATAGCTGCATCGCCGAATTCTCCGTTTGCAGGACCTGTAAAAAATTATTATAAAAGAAAAGACAACCTTCTGTCAACGGCTCTTTTGCCGGATCTGCGAATTTGCAGGATTCCGTTGTCAAATTCACAAAATCCCTTAAAATAGCGTTTTTATCTCTAACGCTTTGAGAAGAATGGGGCCATGCGGATTATTTCGGGTTCAAAACGAGGTATGCGGCTGCTTTCGACCAAAGGGCTGGATACTCGGCCGATTACAGACAGGATCAAAGAGTCTGTCTTTAGCATTATGTTTAAGTGGGGTCTGCCAGCAGAGGCGGTTGCGGCCGACTTGTTCTGCGGGGCCGGTTCCATGGGCCTGGAGGCCCTCAGTAGGGGTGCGCGCTGGGTTACCTTTATCGACCGGGACCGCCGAGCTGTTCAGGTTCTGGAGCAGAATATCTCCAGGGCGGGCTTTGTCGGGCAATCTCGGGTGATTTGCCATAATGCCCTGACCCTTGGGGCTGCAGCGCAGGAGAATCCGTGCGATCTGGTCTTTGTGGATCCTCCGTATAAAATGAGCGAAGACTGCGGCCCAAGTACAAAGATCGGCGACTTGATGGAAAGGATCAGTTTGCAGGTCAAAGAGGGGGCAACCGTGATACTTCGCACCCACATTCGGGCCATTGTTCCTGAGGTCTATGGCCATTTGGAACTGATTGATAAGCGCGAATGGTCAAGTATGAAGGTCATGTTTTTCCGAAAACAAAGTCCCAAAAAAAGTATCGCCCAAACTCAATAAAGAAGGTATACTGTCAAGCGGGTTAATCAGTAAGTCCTGAAGAACAAGGTTAGTAAAATGCGAATTCTGCTGGTTGAAAATCATGAGACGTTTGCGCGGGTTGTTGCAGGGGCCTTTTTGCGGAATCACGAAGTGACGATTCACACGATGGTAATGGAGGCCCAGCATGAATTTGATGTAGGCGGGTTTGATGTTGTTATGGTTGATTATGATTTGGCGGATTTCAAGGGCAGTGAACTCATCAAATACATCCGGAAATCGGGATATGAAATTCCGATCATCGGGATTTCGGCAAGAGAGGAAGGCAATGATTTGCTGCTGGCGGCAGGAGCCAGCGAGATCTGTAATAAAATGAATTTTGACAGAATCGGCGAAATTCTGACAAAACTGGGGCTGGAATAACTCTTTTTGACGACAAAAATAGGGCCAGATCTTTTTCCTTCAATCAACTACAAACTGCTTGAGGTTTTTTAGAATCTTTTGCAGATGTTTCATATGTAAACAGTTGAAACAGAAGATCTTTTTTAAAACGTTCTATTTTGACTTTTAACCAATTTTTTAAGGATATGCTATAAAACTCAGGTTTCTTATTTCCAAGTTTTCGATTGAAAAAAGAGACATTTTGGGGTTCAATAGTCCGACTAAGAAAACAACTCCGGGAAGTCGGGATTATGTTCCGGATGGCGCATGAAGAGTCTTTTCTGGAGGGAAGGGATGAAGTTTACGGAATGCCGAAAAATGAAAATCAAAAAAATAAAAATTTCTAACAAAAAAAGGGACTAAAATGAAGATATCGCAACGGGCGCAGGCAGTTGCGCCATCGGCTACCCTGGCGGTGACCTCGCGGGCCAAGGAAATGAAGGCACAGGGGTTCGATGTTTTGAGCTTTGGCGCTGGGGAGCCGGATTTTGATACGCCTCAATTTATCAAGGATGCAGCGGTTGAGTCGCTGAAAAGGGGACAAACAAAATATACTCCAGCAGCCGGGCTGATGGAACTTCGTAAGGCCATTGCAGATAAGTTGTTGCAAGAAAACAACTTAAAATACACACCGGAACAGGTAGTAGTCAATATTGGGGCCAAGCATTCGGTCTATATGGCTATGCAGGCGGCGCTGGATCCGGGGGATGAGGTACTGCTGCCTGTGCCGTATTGGGTGACGTATCCGGAAACGATTCAACTGGCGGGGGCGAAGGCGATAATTTTGGAGACAACGGCCAAGACTGATTACAAGATCACCCCCAGCCAATTGCAGGCGGCAATTGGGCCTAAGACAACGATGCTGGTACTGAACTCGCCGAATAATCCCGGGGGCTTCTGCTACAGTCCAGAGGAACTGGCGGGTTTGGCCAAAGTATTGGAGGGGACGAAGGTGATGGTGTTGTCGGATGAGATTTATGAGCGGCTTGTGTTTGGAGATACGAAGTTTGTGAGTTTTGCCTCGCTGAGCGCAGATGCCTACAATCGAACGCTGACGATCAATGGATTCAGCAAGTCGTTTTCAATGACGGGCTGGCGGCTTGGATATACGGCCGGGCCGGCGGATATTTTAAAGGCGATGTCGCGGCTGCAGGACCATGTAACCAGCAACCCGGTGACATTTGCGCAGTATGGGGCGATGGCCGCACTGAAAGACCAATCCGGAGCAGTTGAAAAGATGCGGGCGGAATTTGAAAAACGCGCCAAGGTAATGGCTCAGCGTTTGGGCGCTATCCGAGACGTGACCTGTATGATGCCGCAAGGGGCGTTTTACTGTTTTCCGGATATCTCATCACATTTAGGGCGGACAATCGGCGGAGTAAAAATCAACGACAGCATGGATTTTGCCAAGGCGCTGCTGGAACAGAAGATGGTGGCAGTGGTGCCGGGTAAGCCCTTTGGTTCGCCGGGAAATGTGCGGCTGAGTTTTGCCTGCTCGCTGGAACAGATTGAAAAGGGAGTCGATCGGATTGCTCAGTGGCTTTCCTGAAACCCAGTAAAAGAAAGGATACCGCATCAAACCATTAAATCTTATACAGCCGCAGACCTCCCAATCGACGCCGCGCTGGGCAGGGTTCCTTGTGGCAGCGGGACTGGCGATCTTCGGGATTTATGGTTCGACCCATATGGTGGCGGCCGGCGATACGTGGGTGGCGCTGGCCTGCGGGCGGCATTTCGCTCAGCATGGGGTGG
>JAKJEN010000063.1:6055-13784 GCA_022705405.1 Planctomycetota bacterium
CTGGATCAACCAGAACTGGCTGACGCATCTGATTTTTTATAAACTAGTGAGTCTGTCGGGCAAGGAGGGGGACTATGACTATAATATGCTGGTGTACTGGAAATTTACTCTGTACATTTTGACGGCTTTTGCGGTGTATGGAGTCGGCCGCGTCATCGGGGTCAGTTGGATTCCGGCTCTGGCGGCGGCCTGCTTTGCGATGGTGGTGGGGCGGTCTTTTTTTGACATCCGGCCGGCGGGGTATTCAAATTTTCTGACGCCTGTTTTTTTTCTGGCGCTTGCGCTGGCGACATACCGGAATATTCACTGGATCTGGCTGCTTGTGCCTGTGGTCGTGTTCTGGGCAAATGTGCATGGAGGATATATTTATGTGTATCTGATGCTGGTTCCGTTTATAGGACTGCATTTTATGGGAGGACTGCCGAAAAAATGGACCTTTGTGCTTGGGATGATCGGGACCTGGTGGGCGGCGTATCTGCTCAGCCATCAATTTTGCGCTAATGAGTATTATCCGCTACTTTGCAAAGCATCCGGCCGGGTGTTTGAGGCCCCTTCGCTGCTTTCAGGGGGGTATGCGGTCTTTTTATATGCGCTGACAGGGGCAGGGGTCGGGATGGTTTTTCTGCCGGATCGCATGAAGGCGCCGTTTTTTTTATTTTATATTGTCAGTTCGCTGGCCGTGTTTCTGGCTTTCTTTCTGCGGCTGAATCTGCCTGTTTCGTATTCGCTATTGACGGCATCCGGTCGCGAACTGCTTGAGTTTTTCATTCTGACGTCTCAGATCAAATTTATGGTTGTCTTTTCAGCGGGCATTCTGTTTACCTGCTTGATGACCTGGAAAAAGGATCGGCTTGTGATTTTGCCGCTTGAGCATACGCTGGAAGTCGTACTCGCATCCGGCATTTCATTTCAGGCGATGATTCTGCTGAATCCATTTCATCTTACCAACCTGACACATACATTTGAGATCAGCGTCAGCAAACACGCCGCGTCATGGCGGCAGGTCAATGAGTGGCGGCCGGCGTTTGACTGGATGGATAAGACTCGAACGATGCCGAATCCAGTCGGCGACGAGGAGGCATTCGCCTGCTTTTGCATTCTGGCCGGACTGGCTCTGGGGATCTGGATTGCGGTTCGACTGGCGGCGCCTGTCTTTTTTGAACAACGAGCCAAAACTGCTCGTGGGGTTTCCTGTTCTCCGCCTGAAGTTTGGCCGAAAATAGATCTTCCGTTGTGGACGCTGGCTGCGATGACGATCTATCTGGCGGTGCAGTCGAGGCGTTTTATTGCAGTAGCCGGCGCTGTCTGCCCCTTTGCAGCGCTGCTGGCTGAGCAATCCTGGCAGATGATTGGTTTGACCCTGGAGCACAGGCGGAGCGGAACCTGGAAATTACCTTTGGTTTCAGTAAAGTGGCAGAGGATTTGCCAGAGCGGCTTGGCTTTGTTTTTGGTTTTATGTGCGATCGTGTGGGGCCGAAAATATATCATGATTTATCTGCGTCCGTGGCCGAGCGATCCGATCCGGCAATCGGTTTTTATGCGAATGACGGCCTCGAACGTCAAGCCGTTTGAAGTTTGCGATTTTATCAACGGCAATGGGCTGCACGGGCGAATGTTCAATTACTGGACCGAAGGCGGCGCTCTGGCATTCGGCCAGAAACCTGATCCGCAAAGCGGCCGAATTCCGTTGCTTTTATTTATGGACGGACGGGCGCAGGCGGCCTATAACCACAATAAATATGAGTACTGGCAGTTGATTTTTTCCGGCGGTCCTGAGGTTCTGAAAAATAAAATGAGCAATCAGCCGATTGATGAGAAAAAGGTCGGTCAGTGGCTGAATGAAGAGCTCAAGAAAAACAGCGTATGGGTGATTTTGATGCCCAGCAACCAGGCCGGTTCGATATTTATGCGAGGAATCGGGCAGACAGACAACTGGAAGACGGTTTATCTGGATTCCACACAGCAGATACTGGCGGATACGGATACGGCCGAAGGCAGGCAAATTGCGGAAGCGGTGCTGAATGGAACGGCATTTTTCCCGGACGACCTGTCACGGTATCTGAGCACGGCCATGCTGATTATCGAAACTCGCAACCTGGAGCATGTTTCGCAAATGATGGATTATGCCGCCAAAGGGTTTCAACTACGTCCCTGTGCCGCCTCCTATACGGTATTGCACAATGCCCTGCGGTGGCCGATGTTTCGAGAAACGGGAACACAAATTTTAAAGGATTTCTTTCAGCGAGTTCAGACCGATCAAGCCGCCTTGAAAAAGCAGGCGGGGTATGCAGAACTGCTGGTTCTTGCGGGGTATGCCGCCGATTATTTGGCTAAAACAGATCCGAGCCAAAAGGGAATATATCAGAAATTTCGTCAAGAGTTTAAAACCGAAGCTGAACAAATCAATAAGCGAGCGGTATGGTAGAGACGGATAGACAATTCGCTCCGGATTCAAGACCCGTAGATGGTTCGCTGAGCGTTTTTTTCCCCTGTTATAATGAACGGGAAAACCTGGAGGCGCTGGTCTATGAGGCGGTGGAGGTTCTGGATGGGTTGGGGCGGGAATATGAAATAATCGTGGTCAATGACGGCAGTACCGACGGGACCGGGCCGCTGGCTGACGCCCTTACGGCTAAAATCCCATCGCTGAAAGTGGTTCACCATCCCGTCAATTCCGGATACGGGATGGCGCTTCGAAGCGGATTTCGGGCCGCTGTCAAAGAGGTTGTTTTTTATACAGACGGCGACCGTCAGTTCGATATGAAAGAATTGCCGGGCATTCTCCCGCTGATAGAGCGTTATGATATCGTCAGTTGTTATCGGCTGAACCGCCGGGAAGGCATTATTCGGCGATTCAATGCCTATTGCTGGACGCGGCTGGTTTGCTTTTTGTTTGATTTGAAACTGAAAGATATTGATTGCGCATTTAAGTTGTACAAACGCAGGATTTTTGACCGGTTTGAACTGGTCAGTACCGGAGCTCTGATTGATACAGAAATTCTGGCTCGCGCCGCGCGGCTGGGGTATACCATTACGCAGACAGGAGTGCATCACTATCCGCGAATGGCAGGCAAATCCACCGGAGCCAACATAAAGGTTATCCTCCGAGCGTTTGCGGAACTGCTGAAACTGCGGAAAACGATCCTTGGGGGCAGGTCATGAAGGTCTATCGCGCCCAATCGTTTATCCGACCTGACTTGCAGGCCCATTTGTATTCAGAGCGTCTGCTGAAGAACGCGGCTGCATTGCGGAGTTTGTGTCCGGAGGAGACAAAATTTTGTGCGGTGGTTAAGGCCAATGCCTATGGTCATGGGGTTCGTGAGGTTGTCAATATTCTTAAAAACGGGCCGGTTGATTTTTTTGCCGTGGCAGCGTTTTATGAAGCCCTTCATATTCGGCCGTTGGTCCGAAGACAGCGCATTTTGATTTTGGAGCCGATCAACTCCTCCCAGCCGCTTGATCAGATCCGAATGTGCGCTAAGGCGGATTTTGACTGCGTTCTGTCTTCTCTGGATGGGCTGGAGTGGGCACGCAAGGCGCTGGAGGGGACAGATCATATTCTTCGGTTTCATTTGAATGTAGAGACCGGTATGGGGCGCTGCGGCATGGATCCGGGATCTGCCGGGCGACTGCTGGAACAGGTCGGATCCTGTCCTATGCTGCGGCATGTGGGAGTCATGACGCATTTTGCCACCGCCGACGAGGAGGACTTATGTTATGCGTATGAGCAAAAGAAACGGTTTGAAGCGTTTCTGGACGCTCATCGGCTCAAGGATCGGCCCGATCTGCTGATCCATGCCTGCAACAGTGCGGCTGCCATCAAGATGCCGCAGGTCCATTATCGGATGGTCCGATGCGGCATTTCATTGTACGGATATTATTCCCGACCAATGAAAGAGCCGCCGGCTGAATTGAGGCCCGTCCTCAAACTCCAGGCTCCGATTACACACCTGAAAAAAATTCCTGCTGGTCAGTCGGTCGGATACGGCCGTTCCTTTATCGCCCAGCGCGACACGCTGGGAGGCGTAATTCCTCTTGGGTATGCCGATGGGTATCGAAGGGCTTTTTCCAACCGTGCAGTGATGAAAGTGGGGGATCGATTTGTTCCGGTGATCGGTCGGGTCTGTATGGATCAATTGATTGTGGACCTGACGGATGTGCCAGGTGTAGAACTGGGAGCGATGGCGACGATCATTGACGATGTGCATGATTCGCCCTGCGGGGCCTATGCCCTGGCTGAGCAGGCCGATACCATCTGTTATGAAATTCTGACAATGATCCATGCCCATGTCCACCGAATTGTGCATTGAAGGTATGCCCAATGACATCGACTGAGGAGAAGCAGTTTAATTTATTTGTGTACGGTTCGCTGCGTGAGCCGTCGATTCTGGAATCGGTCTGCGGGCTGAGTTTTACGCTGAAGCCCTCTCAGGCAAACCAGGCCCATACCCTGTTTGCCGAACTGGCGATTCTGCACGGCTATCGTCGGGTCAGCCCGGACAACGTTTATTTTTATGCGATTCCGGATCCGGCGGTCAAGATCGAGGGTTTTGTGATCTACCGTCTTCCGGCCGAGGCCCTGCAGGAAATAGATCGCTATGAAGGAAAACTGTATGAGCGAGAGGTCGTGTCGGTCAATACCGCCAACGGACAGGTTGAGGCGTATGCCTATTTGGCCAGTCCCCGGTCGATGAAAAAAAAGTTCGGCGATCGTTTCCATGTCAATTTGATCCATGAATTATGGCTTCGTAAAAGGATTGAACGGTTCTTCCAGATGCATACCCGACCCGGCGAAGATTCAATGGACGCCGATATTGAGCGGCGGGCCCGACGGATACTGCTGGGGACTACGGAACGGGATCTGGTGGTTACGCATCTGGGGCGCTCCGCGGTCAGCGATTATTATCTTGAACAGGAACTCAGCCGGCCGATAGCATCCATCAAACACCTTTATGGCGACTCTGCGGTAAAACCCTATTTTGCTAATTACATCAATTTGGTAGTCAAACAGGTTCTTCTCAACCAGTTTGAATGGATTCTTTATCACCGGTTTCGCTTTGAATTGAATCGGCTTAGCCCGAACCGCAGATATTATACTCGAATTTTAAGTATTATTATCGCCTTGCGCATGATTAATACCAACCGTTCAGGGGTAGATCTGATTCTTCGGCGGTGCCAGGAGACGCTGCCTGCAGAAGGGACTTACGATCTGATCGATTATGTCAAATTCGCCGTACAGGCGGCTGACACTATTTTTGACGCCCGCGTTGTCCAGAGCGAAATAAGCCGCATCCGACGCAATCTTCAGCCAGGCCTTGTGCCGATGGGGGCTGAAATGGAACTTAGCAATCTCGGCTCCCGCGCCGTGCATCAGGATGCAGCCGGGCAGGATGCCATGTTTGACGGGTTTCGTTATTTTTCGGATTTCGGGCTGGATGTGCTGTGCTGGAAACTAGGCGGCTATATTGACGATCATTCTGGCCAACCCACACCCGGCAAGAGGGGCTTTCTGGAACTGGCTCCGGGACGGTTGAATATTCTGGGCGAACTGTCCAAACCCGCCACGGATGATCCCTGGATACTCAACCAGTTGATCCGTGAAACGGCCGCTTTTTTTCCTGTGAAACCGCACAGTCTGCATCTTTCATTTCAAATGCGGCGTTATCAGGTTGGCAGGCAGACCGTCCTTCCGCTCAGTTTTGTAAAATGCCTGCTTGTACTTGGAGGAGGAACCCAGATCCTCAAAGACGGAAAACTCTGGATTTCACGGATGAGCCATAATGAGATTCGACGCGACCGCTCTGGAGAGGAATTGATCTTTGCCCAAACCAGCAAGCGGCGCTGGCGAATGGATGATCAGGGGCCGGATGAGGCGATAGCGCCCTCTTTATTGTCGCATGTGCAGCAGTATAAATTTATCCGACTGGATTCACGGGCCAATTATGAGCCGCTGATCATGGCGCTGAAGGGACTCCAACTGTCGATCAATCCCGGGGATTATCTAACCAGCGAGCAGCTGGCTGCCAGCCGGCGTCTTCGCAATGAATTTCTTGAACTGAAGGAGTGGGCGGACCATCCGGAAGAGATCAGTCGACGCACCAAAGGGCGTTTTCTGGATACAATCTATGATGGGCTGATGCAGGAACGCCATCGACGGCCGCATCATAAACTGCACTATATTGAATGGGCCATCGGAGCGATTGATTTGCAGATCCGTTTGTTTAATAAACAGCTGGCCGGCGGCTCAGGTCAATTTCAAACGCCTGATTTTCTGTCGACGTCATCTGAACCGGATTCAGATTTTAAAGCATCGCTTTGACTTTTTCGACCAGTTCACGAACGTGGGCGACTGAGAGGGCGAAAGCTTTCTGTTCTTCGGTCGTCAGGTTCAATTCGATGATTTTCTCGACTCCGCCGGCTCCGAGAACGGCCGGAACTCCCACAAAACTGCCGCCAACCTGGTATTGTTTATCGCACCAGACGCAGCAGCTGATCACAGCTTTTTCATTTCGTAAAATCGCCTGAGCCATTCGGACAGCGCCTGCCGCAGGCGCATAATAAGCGCTTGTGTTTAAAAGGTTTACAATTTCAATGCCGCCTTTTCGCGTCCGCTCGATCAGTTTCGCCAGCAGTTCGGTCAGGGGAATGCCCGCCACAGAGGTATATCTCGGCAGGGGAACCATGTCATCGCCGTGACCGCCCATAAGTACACCGCGGACATCTCCGATGGATACGCCGAGTTCGTCTGCAATAAAACCGGCAAAACGCGCCGAATCGAGAGCGCCGGCCATGCCCATCACACGGTTTTTTTCAAATTTGCTGACTGCTGCAGCGGCATAAACCATTGCATCCAGTGGATTACAAACCACAATGAGAAAGGCCCGTGGACTGGTCCGGACGATCTGCTCGGTGACGGATTTTACGATCTCTGTATTTTTTGCCAGCAGGTCATCACGGTTCATTCCGGGTTTGCGGGCCAGGCCGCTGGTGATAATCACAATATCGCTGTCGGCGGTATCTGACCAGTCGGTTGTACCCTGGATTCGTCCAGAAAAAGGATATACGCCCGCTGACTGGGCGATATCGAGGGCCTTCCCCTCCGCCAGTCCTTTGACGATATCCAGCAAAACAATATCTCCTATATTTTGCATTGCGGCGATGTGCGCTGCCGAGGCGCCGACATTTCCGGCCCCAACTATTGTAATCTTTTTATTCACTGCCGTCTCCTGCTATGAGGTCTTTCCATTGTTTCTTGACAATTCTGAAAATCAGCTCCGGCCGATTTTTTATTTTTGATATGCGATCGGAACCAGACACATAAAACGGGCTGTCTGGGCATCTGAAAGATTTTTAAACTGATGAGATTCATTCGGCGGTACCAGCAGAGTATCGTGGATCTTCAGAGGTTGGCTTCCATTGGCGGTTATCACAGCGACCTGACCGTCAAGAATCAGTACTTCGTGCTCAAAATTGTGCTGGTGATAAGGGGTATGTCCGCCGGGCGCCAGTTCAAAAACCCGCATAGCAAAGGTGGGGGCATTGTCTTTGGGGCCAAAGATCACACGGACCTGAACCTGCCTGGCTCCTTCCATGTTGACCGGTACGGCCGGCACATCCTGAATATTTTTAATCAGCATTATCGTGTCTTCTCCAATCTAAATAGCACAGGACTCTCCGCCTGATTAGGGATATTGCCTTCAAAGAGTATATATCCATCCAAAAAAATACA
>JAKJEN010000064.1:0-9917 GCA_022705405.1 Planctomycetota bacterium
CTGCTGGATGATGTAGAAAACGGAATTTTGACGCTGATTGGGGCTACGACAGAGAACCCTTATTTTTCTGTGAATTCGCCGCTTATCAGCCGGAGTACCGTTTTTTCGTTTGAGCCGTTAAAGCCGGCAGATATTTTATCCATTTTGACACGAGCGATTGCAGATGATAAACGCGGTTTTGGAAAACTTCAGTTGGAAGTCCAGCCGGAGGCCCTTGAATTCTTGTCGATCCTGAGCGACGGAGATGCCCGCAAGGCCCTGACGGCCCTTGAGGTGGCGGTTTTATCCCAGACAAAACAGGCGAAAACAGGGATTATCAGGGTTGATCTTGCTATTGCTAAAGAATCTATTCAGAGCAAGACGATTCAATATGACGGCAGCGGCGATACGCATTATGATCTTGCCAGTGCCCTGCAAAAGTCTATGCGGGGTTCTGATCCTGATGCTGCCGTCTATTGGCTGGCCCGAATGATTGCCCGCCGCATCATGGTTTGTGCCGCCGAAGATGTGGGTAATGCCGATCCAATGGCTACGGTATTGGCCGCATCGGCTATGCAAATCTCGGAGTTTGTGGGATTTCCAGAGGCGCAGCTGGCGTTGGCGCAGGCGGCGATTTATATTTCCTGTGCGCCAAAATCCAATGCCTGTGCGCAGGCGATCTGGTCGGCGATGTCAGATGTGCAGTCCGGACGAAGCATTCCGGTACCCGTTCATCTTCGCGATGCGCACTATGCCGGCGCCGAGAAATTGGGGCACGGCGCCGAGTATCGGTATCCGCATAATTATCCGCTGGGGTATGTGCAGCAGGATTATCTTGGGCAAAAATTGGAAAAACCGTATTATATGCCCAAATCGATCGGGCGAGAAAAGAGCATCGCCGAGTATATGGAGAAACTGAGAAACCACATTCAACAGATGCGGAAATCAGATAAAAATGAAAAAGTTCCGTCTGAGCCGCAGGGATGAGTATGGAAAAAAAAGAACTCCGTCGTTTTATCAGACAAAAACTTGCCGAGCATTGTCCGCAGGAGCGCGCCGCTAAAGGCATGCAGATTTGTCAATATGTGCAAAATTCTGAATTGTTTCAAAACGCCTCCGTGGTGATGGCGTTTTTACCTATGGTCGAGGAGGTGGATACAGTCCCGATAATCCTGCATGCCTGGCAGCAGGGCAAAACGATTGTGGTTCCAAAGATCCTGGACCAGCGCCATATAATTCCGATCGAGATCCAGTCTTTGGATACCGGCGTTGAAATAGACCGATACGGCCTTCGAAATCCGATCAGCGAGATTCCGTTTGCCTTCGAGGAGATCGATCTGGTTTTGACGCCCGGACTTGGATTTGACCGGCGGGGCAATCGGCTGGGGCGCGGGAGGGCGTATTATGACCGGTTTTTCAGTAACCCCAAACTGCGCGCCATCCGCTGGGCGCTGACGTTCTCATTTCAGGTTTTAGACCGCATTCCTGTCGATGAAAGGGATATGCCGGTAGATGCTATTGTAACGGAAACAGGGATCTATCCTTGTATAAATGAAGTTTCTCGTGGAGGTTAGTCCATTGTCCAGACGCAAAAGTTATCGTCCCTACCGTACAAGGAGTTCTTCAAGCCGGAAAAATCGGATGATCATTCTGACTTTGATGGTTGTGATTGTCGGAATTGTCATTCTGATTCAGATCCGCAAGAAGCAGCAGCAAGCTCCGCCGCCTTTGACGACCATACCGTCGGTTACTCTGACGGAGATTTTGCCTCCTGAAAAGACGGCAGCCGCTGAGCCGGCATTGCAGGTTCCTGAGCAGGCGGCCGAGCCGACTCCTCCGGAGGCGATCGAGGCACGGCCGGAGATTTCAGCAGCGGAAAATAAAAAGCCGGCAGAACTGGAGGTCAGCGCCGAGGTAAAGGCCCTGATTGAACGGGCGGTGGAAGCGCGCAAGGCCGGCAAAGTCATAGTCTCACGGGATTTGCTCAATGAGGCGCTCAAACTTCCGCTCAGCGAGGCCGTCCGGGAAGAGATTAAAAGCCAGCTAAGCAGACTTTCTGATCGCTGGCTTTTGAGCAAGGATGTTCTGTTGGATGACACGCTGACCGAGTATTATCTGGTTCAGCGGGGGGATCTGCTGACCAACATCGGCAATGAATGTAAAGTACCCTATCAGATTCTCCAGCAGATCAATGGAATCCAGCGTCCCGAGCAACTTCAGGCGGGCCAGAAAATCAAGATCATCCGAGGCCCGTTCCATGCGACAGTCAGCCGGAGTCAGTTTCTGCTGGATTTGTATCTTCAGGATACATTTGTAAAAAGTTATAAGGTAGGACTCGGTCTTCCGGATCGGCAGACTCCAACAGGCCTTTGGCGCGTCAAGCCGGCCGACAAGCTGATCAAGCCGACCTGGACGGATCCGGATACAGGGCGGACATATATTGCCGATGATCCGGATTATCCACTGGGTTCTCGGTGGATTGGGTTGGAGGGGCTGGAAGGGGACGCTAAAGGCCGGACGGGTTTTGCGATTCATGGAACCAAAGACCCGGAGACGATTGGGACCCAGTCGTCCAAGGGCTGCATCCGCCTGTATAACGGGGATGTCATTGAATTGTATAATCTTTTATTTGCCGGGTATTCTCAGGTGCGTGTGGCGGATTAACGGGAACAGATGGAATCGCGGGGAAGGCAGGGTGCATGGTCGGTTCAAATAGATCCAGAGCGACCGGAATATGGGCCTGGGCGATTTCGCTGGGCCTTCATGGGCTTCTGCTGGGCGGATTTGCAATGGTTGGCGTTCCTACGGGGACCCGAGATATTCCTGAGGGGACCGGTGCAGCTGCTTTGGTGGAGACGGTCAGCCGTATGATTGAAGCGGAGCCGATTGTTCCCAAGCCGACTCTTGTGCCGATCCAGACAACCGGTCCTGAGCCGAGCATATCGGATCGCATTATGCCGGAGGTTCCAACGGCGCTTTTGGGTTCTGAGCGGATTGAGGATTTTTCCGCAGATCTTTTGGGCTGGCCGGGGGATTTCTTCGGGGGGTCTCTGGCCGCCGAAAGAATTTGTTTTGTGACGGACTGTTCAGGCAGCATGTTCGGGTGGATGGGTCTGGTGCGAGCTCAATTACGACAGGCGGTTGAGAATCTGGCGCCGAATCAGTTTTTTTCGACGCTCTTTTTTCGCGAGGGAAATGTAATTCTTGAAAGCGGGTCGGGTTCTCTGGTTCGCGCAAGCGCCGATTCCAGGCAGAAAGCCATTGATTTAATTGAATCGATTCTTCCGGAAGGGCCGACGGCGGCTTTGCCGGCCCTGCGCAGGGCGATGGAGTTAAAAACACCCGCCGGGCATGGGGTGGGGTTGATTTATTTTTTGACGGATGGATTTGATTTGGATGAAACCGGAGCCGCCGGGTTTATCCGGGAGGTTCTGGCGCTGCGAAAAAAACTTGCCCCAGAATCTGTTATTCATACGATTGGTTTTTGGGCGGATCCTGAGGGTTGTCAAATTTTGGAAATTCTGGCGGCGCAAACCGGCGGGATTTTTATACCGGTTGACTCCGCAGAAGAAGAATAAAATGAGAGTATTGAAATCCAACAGAGAGCCGATTCAATGTCAGATTTTATAAATTTGGATTCCCAGTCATTGTTTCACCAGTTTTTTTTATCGGGTGGGCCGATTGTCTGGTTTGTGCTGTTGCCGATGTCGGTGGGGATGCTGTATCTGGGGATTGATCTGGGTTTGCGTCTTCGCCGCCGCCGCGTTCTTCCTCCGGGGCGATCCAAGGAAATCGCTACCTTGGCCGCTCGTTATGGGCTGGGGGGGCTGGCTGCGCGTCTTTCGGATCGGGAGGATCTGATCAGTCGGGCAGCTGCCCGCGCTGTAGAGAAAAACCGTCGCCGCGGTTTTGACCGGGAATTGTTGCTTCAATCGGCCTCGGACAGTCTTCGTGAGCAGGGACTGGATCTGCTGCGGCGGGCCGAACGATGTCATCTGATCGGGACAGTCGCTCCGATGGTTGGGCTGTTCGGAACGGTTTACGGGATGATCGAGGCCTTTACGGTCCTGGCATTAGCCAGCGGTCAGCCGCGGCCGGATCAGTTGGCTGCCGCAATCGCCGTGGCGCTTGTGACAACTTTTTGGGGGCTTTTGATTGCCATACCGGCTCTGTTTCTGCATGGTTTTTTTCGGACTCGGATTGAGGTTCTGATCAGCCAGGCGGCCTGTGAGACCGAACTCCTTCTGGATCGTCTTTTGGAAATCGCCCGTTTGGATGGCGATGCGTCCAGAGCTTCTCATACAGCGATTTCGAATGGAACGGCCGATTCGGCGGCGGCGGAACCGCTTGAACTGGAATCCGGAACCGGCGAATGAAGCAGGGACTGTTTTACAACCGTTTGCTTGCGAATGAGTCGTTTGATATGACGCCGGTGATTGATGTGGCGTTCCTGCTGATTATCTTTTTTATGCTGGTATGCCAATTTATGGCGGCGGAAAACTTTGAGATTCTGGTTCCCGGTCAAATCGCAACCGCCGTTTCTCCTCAAGCGGATCAGGATCTGATGACCACCGTGACGGTTATGAAAGATGCGGGTGGTCAGGTTCGTTATGCCGTAGGCAGCGAGATTCTGGATATTAGCGATATAAAAAAAGCACCGGAACAGATTGCCCAGGCAATTGACCGGCAGTTGCGTTTGCTGGATCCCTCTCGACGGATCGTGCGTCTTCGATGTGAAAAGAGTCTTCCGTTTGGCGCATCCAAGTATGCTCTTGTGGGGATTGGACAAAGCAGCGCTACTGATATTCAATGGGCGGTACTTCCAAAAGAGTAAACAGAAAATAAGATTTTGGTTGTCTTGTTGGGAGGCGCTTTAACATTCAGGATACCGGTTGCGGATTTTTTATCGGTTCCTGGAGGTTATACTGTTTGACCTTTGCATAGAGGGTCGCTCGGGTAATGCCCAGGAGAGAAGCTGCCCTGGATTTTTGCCATCCGGCTTCATCGAGCGCTCTTTTGACCAGTTCTTTTTCGGCTTTTTCGAGCGAGAAATCCTTGATTGGTATTCTTTCCGGCTGTCCCTCTGATCGCTCCTGATCAAACATGCCGGCGGGATTTAGCAAAAGGTTGCTGGTTCCGATCCGTTCGCTGGCCTCCAGGAGGATGGCCCTTTCAATAACATTCCTCAGTTCACGGACATTTCCGGGCCAGTGATGCCGGGTAAGCAGTTCGGCGGCCATGGCGGTAAGGCCTTTGATCCTTCCTCGTTTTTCAGGGCAGATATTGGAGGTTTGGATAAAATATTCAGCCAGAAGGAGGATGTCTTCTTTTCTGGACTCGGCCCGCAGAGGGGCCAGCGGAATGGGACAAACACATAATCGATAGTACAGGTCCTTTCGGAAACGACCGATTTCAACTTCCTGCATGAGGTTTCGATTGCTGGAGGCGACGATGGTGGCCTTGCATTCAATTTCTTCTGTTCCGCCGACTTTTCGGAATTTCTTTTCCTGAAGGACCCGCAGGAGTTTTGCCTGGAGATCCAAAGGCATTTCGCTGATTTCATCGAGGAAGACGGTTCCTGAGCCGGCCAGTTCGAGGAGGCCGGTTTTTTCACGGTCGGCGCTGGTAAAAGAGCCCTTGGTGTGCCCAAACAATTCGCTTTCGAGAAGGTTGGCGGTCAGGGCTGCGCAGTTTATAGCCACAAATTTTTGATCGCTCCCGCAGCGCAGGATATGGACAGCGCGGGCGGCCAATTCCTTGCCGGTTCCGGTCTCGCCGACGATCAGGACCGGATTGCAGGCGCTTTGGGCCACAATGCGGATCAGTCGGAGACTCTGGCTCATGGCCCTGCTTTTGCCGACGATGGAGACCGAGGAGGGGCAGTCCTCCATAAAAAAACGGTTGGCAGCGTTGTCGCGATCGTTTTTTCGGATGCGATCAATGGCCTGACCGATGGCTCCAGAATCTTCAGGATTTTCTACGCAGTCAGCCATTTCGTATTCCTGCATATACTGACAAAGATCTGGGTCGTCGATTTTCCCCATTATCAGTATTGGAAGAACCATGGATTTATTCTGCAGGGTTCTGAGGGCGTCAAAGATTTGGGGTCGGGGAATATCGGCGTCAAAGACGATCAGGTTCGGGTCGGCCGCTTTGAGCAGTTCCCAGATATCCGCGACTTCATCTGCGGCATAGAGTTTCTTTGTAAAAGGTCTGGCCACTTGCTGCGTTTTCGGTTGTCTGCCGACTACCAGAATCTTTTCCAAAGCCATATTCACTTACTCACGGAACAAACATCAGTTGTTATTTAAAAATTAGCGTACTGCTACCATCGGCACGGCGAAATAGGAAACTTTAATAATTTATAGGACGCTGTTAACGTGCTTTTTTGATCTGCAAAGAGACTTGCATCCGCCTGTTTTAGAACAGGTCGGATGTTATCGGACGCTATTTTTGTCGGAAACAAGGAACGGACAAAAAGAGGGAAATTTTTTCCATCAGGTGCGAAATTTTTATCCATATTCAAGCAGAGCGGTAAAGGATGCTGCCTTGACAGAATCCTGAAAGAAAGTTTTTAAGTGGCTGTATTTATTGGCGTTAAGATTGCAGCAATTCAGTTTTTACAGATGGATGGCATAGAAATTGCAAGATTACCTTTTCGGAACAGTGCCGACAGTGTGGAAAAGCAAACGGACAGCGGGAAGGAAAAAAGATGGAAATTATTTCAGCGGCTAAGCAGCAAATGGATTTTATGAAGCTTCTGGTGACCGAGCTTCAGAACCAGAATCCACTGGAGCCGATGGATAACCACCAGATGGCGGCTCAGCTTGCCCAGTTTACCCAACTGGATTTAAGTGAAAGGATGAACAACAACCTTGAAACGATCAACGAAACGATCAAGGGGATGAATCTGGGCTTTGGGGGCGCGATGCTGATGGCGCAGATGAACTATGCCAAGTCTTTGCTGGGACATGACATTGCTTTTTACAGCCCTGCCCATCAGAAATTGCTGAATGGAAATGTACAGAAGGTCCAATTTGAGGACGGGCAGCCGGTTTTATCGGTCAAGGCACAGATAGTCAATCCGGATCAATCAGTCAGTGAACAGACCCTTCTTGTAAAATTGAGCGAAATAACAGGATTTAACAGTTAACAGAATCTGTAAGGGAGATCATTATGGGTTCAGCGCTATCAGCGGGCGTATCGGGGTTAAAATGCCATCAGACGATGCTGGATGTGGCAGGCAATAACCTGGCCAATGTGAATACGGTAGGTTTCAAAGGCAGTTCGGTGACGTTTGCGGAACTTCTCAGCCAGACAATTCGGCGAGCCAGCGGTCCGTCCAGCTCTTTGGGCGGGGTGAATCCGCAGCAGATGGGCAGCGGCGTCGGCGTGGCCTCAATTCGAATGGATACAAGCCAGGGAAGCATTACCGCAACCGGACAGGATCTGGATGTGGCCATTGACGGTTCCGGGTATTTTGTGCTGAATAACGGAACCCAGAATGTGTTTACCCGGATTGGTTCGTTTGCGGTGGACGCCAATAATACACTGGTGGATCCGGCGACCGGCTACCGGGTACAGCGGATGGGCAATTACGGGGAAAGCGAGGGTTTTCAGACTGCCGGGGATACGAGCATTCATATTCCCTGGGATGCGTCAATGCCTGCCAATCCGACCTCGGAGATCGTCTTGAACGGGAACCTGAGGGCCTCGGCCGAGAGTACCTCGGCGACGGTACACAGATTCACCTCGAACCTGTCCTTTACGACGGGCAACGGAAATCAGGTGGCGACTACAACGACTTATCTTTCAGATCTGGATCAATGGACCAGCGCTTTGGGGGTGGGGGATACGGGGACTATTCTGATTTCCGGTACTCGGGAGGACGGAACAGCGTTTACTAACAGCCCGGTAACCTGGACGGGGGCGGCAGCAGGATCCGGGGCGACGGTTCAGGATTTGCTGGATCAGATTACGGCTTTGTTTACGGATTCGACTGCGACGATGAACGCGGACGGTCAAATTGTGATTACCGCCAACCGGGCCGGATATAATCTGGGGCAGATTACGGATATGAGTTATGTGGCGGATGATGCAGACGCTCTGACGGTTCCGACATTTTTTGATTATTCAACGATCGGAGGCAATGATTCCAAAAACTTTAAGATTACCGTTTATGACACGATGGGCGAACAGCATGTGCTCAGCGGAACCTTTGTGAAGACCCATCAGACCAATACCTGGGATCTGGTGATTGAGTCGATCACAGGGGAGCGGACAGGATCCTGGAACGAATATGACATTCATAACTCCAGCGCTCTGAACCGCCGTATTTCGGGAATTGAGTTCAATCCGGACGGTTCGCTGAAAGGTCTGGCAACGACCGGAGAGTCTACGACCATCGGGGTTCAGTTTATCAACAATCCGGGCGTGATCCAGACAATCGAATTTTTCCTGGGCGTGCCCGGCGAGTTTACCGGTCTTACTCAGTTTTCCTCGCAACAGTCCAGCGCAACAGCGCTGACGCAAAACGGGTATTCCGCCGGGTCGCTGTCCAATGTGACGATTGACCAGACGGGAATGATTATTGGGACCTTTACCAACGGGGTGAAGGTCAATATCGCGGCTCTTCAGATCGGCATGTTCCAGAACCCCAGCGGTCTTGAGGCCATCGGCAACGGCTACTTTATGCCGTCTCCCAACTCCGGGGATCCGGTGGCCTCGATGGCGGCCAACGGCGGGGCGGGCAAGATCACCGGAAAAAGTCTGGAACAGTCCAATGTAGATGTCGCCACGGAATTTGTGACTCTCATGCAGGCCCAGAATGGGTACCAGGCCAACGCCCGAACAATTCGGGTGGCCAACGATGTGCTGCGTGAACTGACCAATCTGATTCGATAGTCCGGGGAGCGCATGACGTATACGCGGTTCTATGCCGTTTTGCTGGCTGGGGGGCTTTCGCCGTATGAGCGATTTGAGGCGATGCGAAAATTGGATTCGTCCTCGCAGTCGGGTCTGTATGCGCTGCTGACCAATCAATGGTTTATTATTCTGGGGCTTTCCATCATATTTTTTCTTCTTCTGCTATTGGCGGCAATTCGTCTGCAGCAGAGAGAAAAAGGACGCCTCAAACAAATCCAGATGTTTGATGAAAAAGCCAGTTTGTTTGGTCTGACTCCTGAAGAACGGGATTTGCTGCGGACTATTGCTCGTCTGTCGCATCAAAAGCAGCTGGTAAATATTTATTTTCGCGCAAAAGACTTTGACGCAGGAATGGCTCGCTACCTGCGAAAAGTTCTGACAGGCCAAACGGATGAGGAATCCCAAAAACAGCAGATCCACATGCTGGAGTCGATCAAATACAAAATTGGTTTTGTCCGAAAAAATCTGACCTATAAAGGCCGTTTTCGCCGCAGCCAGTTTTTGACCAGCCGCCAGATCCCGGTGCATACGGAGGCGATTCTTTGCTCCAATACACATTCGAAGGGACAAGAGTATAAGGCGACGGTAGCGTCTAATGAAATAACGGGGCTTGAGCTGGAAGCAGTCCAACCGCTTCCCTTTCAGGCGGGCGACGCCTGTACGATTCAATATATGATCGGTTCCGTACTGTGGGGTTTTGATGTGATTGTCCTGAGTATCGAAGGCGCTAAGTTGAAAGTTTGCCATGTGGATCATGCCCGATATATCAATCGGCGCCGATTTGTCCGGGTTCCGCTGCATCGACCGGTCTGGGCGGCTTCGTTTCCGGTCTTAAGCGAGCAGTCCAAGCCCGCGCTGCCGTCTTTCAGCCAGGCGGAAATTGCGGAATTTTCAGGGCCGACTCTTCGGCTTCGGGGCAATCTGGAAGTTCAGCGAAAGGATCGAATTTTGGTGATTTTTGAAATTGAGCCGGGGCGGGTCATACAGGATATTGCGGAGGTGCAGCGGGTAGG
>JAKJEN010000064.1:9927-13719 GCA_022705405.1 Planctomycetota bacterium
TTTTTATGTGGTGGAACTGATCGGTCTGGACGATCGCAGCGAAGACGAATTAATCCGCATTACCAACCAGTCGGCGATTGAACAGGGGATGGATCTGGAGACCGAGCGCGATCTGGACGGGGAGGAAATGGAGATGACGATGGAGGTCGGATCGCTATGACAGGCGGGGCAGAAAAAATTGCATCCGGAATTAACGGTCTGCTAAAGCAGCTGGATGTGGTCTCTCATAACGTCGCCAATGCGCAGACAGCGGGCTTCAAGAAGCGGCTTTTGACCTTTCATCAGGAATATCAGAAGCGTCTGGAGGCCCTGAGGGGGGATTGTTCTGTGCGGAATGTCCCGATCAGGACCGATCAGACCGTGGATTTTTCCCAGGGCATGCTGATCCAGACCGAACGGCCTTTGGATCTGGGGCTGGAGGGCCGGGGATTTCTGACCGTGCAGACCTCGGGAGGACCGCTGTATACCCGAAGCGGCTGTTTGCGAATCAATGAACTGGGGCAGTTGACGGATCTGGGCGGGCGGATTGTGTCCGGAGATAACGGTCCGATTAATCTGCCTCCGGGAACAGGGGAGGTTGATCTGCGGATCTCTTCCGATGGGATGATTCGTGCAGGCGATGCAGAGGTGGGAAAACTGCGTCTGGCGGATTTTGGAGATCAGGAGGACCGGCTGATCCCGGCGGGGATGGGAGTCTTTGCGGCTCCGGCGGATTTGCAGCCGAATCCGGCAGTCAATTTGAAGATCCGCCAGGGATATCAGGAAGGATCCAATGTTCAGATGGTCAGGGAACTGGTCAATATGGTGTCTCTGTCCCGAATGTATGAAGCGAATATGAATGTTCTAAAACGGCAGCAGGAAAACGCGCAGACCGTTTTGGGCGTAGCGAATGTAACGTAAGGAGAATTTTATGCTTCGCGCCTTTTCTACAGCGGCAACCGGAATGGACGCCCAGCAGACGATGGTGGATGTGATCGCTCACAATTTGGCCAACGTCAGCACCAATGGATTCAAGCGATCCCAGGTGAATTTTCAGGACTTGCTTTATTTGAAAATGCGCCAGGCCGACCGTGAGGTCTCCTCAGGAATCACCGCTCCCAGCGGGGTCGAGGTTGGCAGCGGAGTGAAGATTGCCTCGACTGCCCGCGTCTTTTCGCCCGGGTCGATGGAAAGCAGCGGCAATGATCTGGATATTGCGATTCAGGGAGAGGGTTTTTTTCAGGTGACCTTGCCCAGCGGAGAATTGCGGTACACGCGGGACGGGGCTTTTCAAAAAGACTCCAACGGCTACGTCGTCACAGCCAACGGCTACCATCTCAGTCCGGGCATTACGATCCCGCAGGACGCCATGTCGGTGGATGTCGGGGCAGACGGGACGGTGACGGTGCAGACTCCCTCAGGGGTGCAGGTGGTGGGAATGATTGAATTGTATCGGTTTGCCAATCCGGCCGGTCTTTCGGCGGAAGGGGAGAATCTTTTTAAAGAAACAGAGGCCAGCGGAGCCGCCATAGCCGGACAGGCCGGATTGGAAGGGTACGGTACCCTGTTGTCTCGTTATCTGGAGAAATCCAACGTTCAGATGGTGCAGGAACTGGTCAACTTGATTACCGCCCAGCGGGGTTATGAAATCAATTCGCGATGCATCCGAACGGGCGACAATATGCTCCAGCAGCTCAATCAGCTGATTCGATAAGAACGGAAAAAAGTATGAATAAAAAAAAGACTTTTCGGCTGTTGTCGGCCGCGGCGATTCTGGTAGCTTCGGCGGTTGCCGGTCCACTGGAAATTTATCTTCCCCGGACGGTGCAGGTGGAAGGCGAGGCGATCCAGTTGGGCCGGGTGGGAGTTTTTTCGGGGCCGGAGGAACTGGCCGTTCGTGCCCAAGAAATACCGCTGGGCCGTTTTTCGGTTCCGGGTCAGCAGATCACGCTGGATCGAGCGACCATTGAAAGCT
This sequence comes from Planctomycetota bacterium, assembly GCA_022705405.1. Classification (GTDB taxonomy): domain Bacteria; phylum Planctomycetota; class Phycisphaerae; order Sedimentisphaerales; family Anaerohalosphaeraceae; genus JAHDQI01. The sequence continues at coordinate 11,882 of JAKJEN010000064.1, forward strand.
GTTTGGCGGCCGGCGGATTCTCCGCCGGACAGATTCGCCTCAGCGGCGCCGAGCGTGTTGTGGTAAGACGAAATGAAACAGAGCTGAGCGGCCCTGAATTGCTGGCGGCGGCGCGTTCTTTTCTTGAATCGCAGCTGGCCGGACAGGACGCGGTGATCGTCGATCCGCAGGTTCCCAAGGGATATCTGATTGGGCCGTCCGGTTCTGTGGAGATAATTCCGTTGGCCGGTCAGGATCGAATTGCGGGAAAACGGACGGTGATACTTTCTTTGCGCCGAGAGGGGCGCGAAGCCAGCCGGATTCCGATACATTTTGACGTTCAATTCCGCAGCCGACAGGCCGTAGCAGTCGCTGATATTGCACTTGGACAGGTAATTCGAGGAGATCAGATCCGTTTTGAAACGGTCCAGACGCCCGAACCGCTCTCTGTAGATCCGCAGAAGATTATCGGGATGACGTCCAAACGATCGATCTGTGCCGGCAGCGTGCTGCATCCAGAGTGGCTTGGGCAGACTGTTCCTGTGCCGCTTATACAGAAACGGCAGAAGGTTTTTCTGAAACTGGAGATGGGTTTAATGCTCATCACAGCCAGCGGAGAGGCGATGGATGAAGGGGCCGCCGGCCAGGTCATCCGGGTGAAGCGCGGACAGCGGCCGGAGGAGCGAATTGTGTTGGGAACGGTCATGCCCGACGGTACGGTTCAACCTTTACTGGAAAGGGGATCTTAATGGCCAATCGAAAAAAAATATCCAAGGCGTTGATCTTAACGGGATTGATTTTGTTTCTGGGAGCGGCCTGTGCGGAAGGCGGTTCGATCTGGGCCAAGCGAAGCCAGGCCAGCAAGCCGCTTTATGCCGACGACAAGGCCAATCAGGTTGGGGATGTTCTGACGATTATTATCAGCGAGCAGCACAAGGTGGATAACAAGGTCAAACGGGATCTGAATCGCAACAGCCAGCGCAGTTTTGAACTTGGCGATGACGATATTTCAGTCGGCCATCTTCTGCCCAGCGTAAGCAAGGTGAAAGTGGACATGGAATCTCAGAAGTCGCTGAGCGGAAAATCGGATTACAAAGACGAGCGCAAGATTGACGATCGGATCACGGTGGTGGTCGAGGATGTTCATCCCAACGGCAATCTGGTGGTGCTGGGTACGCGAACGCGAGAAATCAATGGGGACACACAGATCATTCAGGTCAGCGGGATTGTGCGTCCGCGGGATATTCGTTTTGACAATACGGTTCGAAGCGAACAGGTCGGTAATTTCCAGATGGTGTCCGTGACGGACGGGGTTACGAAAGACTTTACCAAGCCCGGCTGGCTGGGCAAGTTTCTGGATGCGATCTGGCCGTTCTGAGCAAGGGGTAGAAGCGAATGAGGACATGGAGAATACGACAGGTTGCGGCCGCGGCGCTTTGTATGCTGCTCGGATCGGCAGGATGGGTTCGAGCGGCTCGGATTGCGGATATTGCGCAAGTGTACGGCATTCGCGGCAACCCGCTGTACGGGACGGGTTTGATCGTAGGGCTTGACGGAACCGGCGACGCTTCACTGCCCAGCGCCCAGATGCTGACCAGTCTGCTGCAGCGGGAGGGCCATATCAGTTTTGATCCGCTGACCTTGCGGTCGGGGAATATCGCTCTGGTGATGGTGACGGCGGAGTTGGGGCCCTTTAATCGGGAAGGATCGCTGATCGATATTCATATTTCGGCTCTTGGAAACGCCAAAAGTCTGCAAGGGGGGACGCTGCTGGCTACGGAACTGAAGGGTCTGGATGGGGAGGTTTATGCCGTTGCGCGGGTGACGGCGGTCTCGACCAGTTCCTGGACGGTCGAGGG